>NZ_JBFNEH010000007.1:0-93388 GCF_040797425.1 Symbiobacterium sp.
GAGCACGACAGCCTGCTTTTCGCTGTTTCCCTGGCGGATGGCGCCGGGGGGCAGGTCGGCCAGGCGCCCTGAAGCCGGCCGCACCCGCACCGCCGGGTGCACGGCCGTGTTCGGCGGGGCCGCGGCCAGGCGGAGCCACGTCTGGTCCACGTCGAGTTCCAGTCCGTTCATCTCCGGGACGCTGTACGGCGTGCCGTCGTCCGACCCATACCGCCGCGCGTTCACGGGCACCACCCGATAGGCGGTGGCCAGTTCCTCCAGGCGCGCCCGGGCTTCCGCTTCGCTCAGGCCGGAGAAGTCGAACCCGAGGAACGTCACCCCCTCGGCCACGCGCGGGCCGCGGCTCTGCGCCGGTCGCTGGGCCACCTCCCGGGGCAGTGCGAACCCGGCCAGCAGGGCGAAGAGCAGCGCGGCCACCCACCAGCGGTTCACCCGCACCACGTGGAAGTGGGCACGGACTTTCCGTTCCATCGGGATCACCCCTTGTCTCGCTCGCCAACACCGTATGTCCCCCGTGTACGAGCTATGCGGAGGATGGTACAATGCGCCCAGAGAAGGACGCAGGAGATCTCGGCGGCGTATCCGGCTGGCTCGGGAGGGATGAGAAGTGAAGATGATCGTCGCCGTGGTCCGGGACGAGCACGCCGGTGTCGTAACGGATGCGCTCACCCGGAAGGGATTCGGCGTGACGAAACTCGCCTCCACGGGCGGCTTTCTGAGGGCCGGCAACACGACCTTCCTGGTGGGTGTCGGGTCCGCCCAGTTGGAGGAGGCGCTGGCGACCATCCGCAGCGCCTGCCCCGAAGCGGAAATCAGCAAGGGCGAGCCGAAGGCGGGCGGGGGCGTCCCGCATCACAACGTGACGCTCTTCGTCCTCGTCGTGGAACGGATGGTTAAAGTCTTGGTCGCGCAGAGACCCAGGCGGGGCGCCTCCCCAGGGGAAGGCGCCCCGCTTCGTGCAGGGACGTGGGCTGAATTTGGACACGCTGGCATATCCATCTCCCCCGAGGGGGTGGCGGCAGCGTGATGAACGTGGTCTGGACGGGCCTCATCGTGGCGGGGGTCCTCGTGGCGGCTGCGACCGGGCGGGCGGCGGAGGTGACCGACGCGGCCTTTGGCGGTGCCAAGCTGGCCATTGAGACCGTCATCGGGCTCTCCGGGTTGATGGCGCTCTGGATGGGCATCATGAAAATCGCCGAGCGCAGTGGCCTGATGGAGGCGCTGGCCCTGCTTCTTCGCCCCCTGGTGAGCCGGCTCTTCCCCAGCGTCCCGCCGGACCACCCGGCCATCGGGGCAATGGTGATGAACATCTCCGCCAACATGCTGGGGCTGGGGTCAGCAGCCACGCCCTTCGGGCTGAAGGCGATGCAGGAGCTGCAGGAACTCAACGAGGACAAGGAGACCGCCTCGGAGGCGATGTGCACATTCCTGGCGCTCAACACGGCTTCGGTCACGCTGGTGCCGGGCACGATCATCGCCCTGCGGGCGACGTACGGCTCCGTGAACCCGGCGGAGATCGTGGCGGCCACGATCGTCGCCTCCGTGGTGGCCGGCGTCTTCGCCGTGGCGCTCGACTCGGTGGTGCGCGGTCTGGCGCGCACCCGGGGGAGGTAGGCGGCCATGTCGGTACTCAGTGCGCTCTCCCTCTGGGCGGTTCCGGGAATGCTGGCCCTCATCCCGCTGTGGGGGGTGATCCGGCGGGTGCCGGTCTACGACGCCTTCACCGAGGGAGCGGAGGAGGGGCTTCAGATCGCGGTCAAGATCATCCCCTTCCTCGTGGGCATGCTGGTGGCGCTCTCCGTTTTCCGGGAATCCGGGGCGATGGAGCTCCTCGCCGGGGCGCTCAGCGGCATCACGGGCCGCCTCGGCTTCCCGCCGGAGGTGCTTCCCCTCATGATCGTCCGGCCCCTGTCGGGCGCCGGGTCGCTGGCCGTGACGGCAGACCTCCTGAAGGCGCACGGCCCCGACTCCTTCGTCGGCCGACTGGCCTCGGTCATGCAGGGTTCCACCGACACCACCTTCTACGTGCTCACGGTCTACTTCGGTTCGGTGGGGATCCGGCGGGTGCGCTACAGTGCGGCCGTGGGCCTGGCTTCGGATCTGGTGGGGTTCCTGGCAGCACTCTATGTATGCAACTGGTTTTTTGGGTAGGCTTGTGGTAAAAGTAGAGGGGATTGACCCACAGGAGGAGGCACTTGCCCGTGAGCATCGAAGCGCGGTTACAGGAACTGGGGATCCACATTCCGGAAGCGCCGAAGCCGGTCGCTGCGTACGTGCCGTTCGTCCGCAGTGGCGACCTGATCTTCACCAGCGGTCAGATCGCCCTGGAGGGCGGGCAACTCAAGTACAAGGGCAAGGTCGGCCGGGACCTGACGCCCGAGGAGGGCTATCAGGCAGCGCGCCTCTGCGCCATCAACACCCTCGCGGTTCTGAAGGCGGCGGTGGGCTCGCTGGACAAGGTGGCCCAGATCGTGAAGGTGGTCGTGTTCGTCAACAGCGCCGACGGCTTCACCGGCCAGCCTGCGGTGGCCAACGGCGCTTCGGAGCTGTACCAGCAGGTCTTCGGCGAGCGGGGTCTGCATGCCCGGTCGGCCGTGGGCGTCTCGGAACTGCCCATGGACACCGCGACGGAGGTCGAGGTCATCGCCCGCATCGCCGAGTAGGCATCCGCAGAGGCCAGGGAGCAGGCTGCCCGGCGCAGCCTGTTCTTTGCTCATTCGGCCAAAAGGCGGGTGACGTCGATCAGGTACCGGCCCGGTGCGACCACCTGGAGGTCGACGCGGTCGTCGGCGAAGTCGAACTCCCGGACGCGCCCGCCCTCGGTGAGGAGGCGGGCCCGCGCGGATGCCCGCAGGTCGGCCGGGTCGAGGAAGCAGTTGGTGCGGATGCCCCAGAGCACCTGGTCCCCCGGCCACGGCACCGGAGCGAGCAGGGCCTGGCGGGCACCGTTGGGCCCCAGGCCCGCCGCTTCCAGGTCTACCTGGCAGATGTGCGTGCGGCCAGTGGCAGCGAGCCGCCCGCCCGGGGCGATGGCCAGGCGCAGGTGGTATTCGTCCCGCCCGAGGCTGCGGCGGGCGCAGCCGCCGGCGGTGGCGATCCAGGTTTCGAAGAACGTGCCCAGGCGCACCTCGACCGGCCGGTGCGCAACGAGTTCCAGGCCGATTTTCACCGTGCGCGACACCCCCTGGGGACGGCGGGCCGGCGGCCCCCTCCTGGCGCAGTACCCCATCCTATGAACCACAGGACATGATGGTGAGGTGTAACCGATGGCAGACCAACCCCGGAAGTCCGCCCGGCCCCGGGGCCCGGCCAAGGGCCCGGCGAAGGGCCCGGCCCGCGCGCGGTTCGGCGCAGGCGGCAGCGGCGGGTTCACGTCGGTGGACGAGCAACTCCGCGCCAGCCTGGAGCGGGGCCGGTTCCGGCGACGGCACGCGGGTCCCTCCGCGCGGCCGGCCCGCAAGACCGGTGGGCGGAAGGAGCCGGCTACCGGCGCATTCTCGCTCACGCCGGCGGAGGCCGAGGTAGCGGAGCGGCTGCAGAAGGTCATGGCGCGGGCGGGAGTCGCCTCCCGGCGCCACAGCGAGGAGCTGATCCGGGCGGGCCGGGTGACGGTGAACGGCCGGGTGGTCACCGAGCTCGGCACCAAGGTGGTGCCCGGCCGGGACGTGATCGAGGTGGACGGCCGGCCGCTGGGTGCGCCCGAGGAGAAGGTCTACGTGCTGGTGAACAAGCCCAAGGGCTACGTCACCACCCTCTTCGACCCGCAGGGCCGGCCCAAGGTGATCGACCTCCTCGACGATCAGGTGGCGGAGCGGGTGTACCCCGTCGGCCGCCTCGACTACGACACCGAAGGGCTCGTGCTGCTCACCAATGACGGCGACCTGGCCAACGCGCTCATGCACCCGGCCAAGCAGGTGAAGAAGACTTACATCGCCAAGGTGCGCGGCGTGCCCGGGCCGGGCAAGATCAAGCAGCTGCAGCATGGCGTCGAACTGGACGACGGGCCCACGGCGCCGGCAGAGGTCAGGGTGCTGGAAGTGCGCGCCCCCAACAGCGCCACGCTGCTGATCCGCATCCATGAGGGGCGCAACCGGCAGGTGCGGCGCATGTGTGCGGCCGTCGGCCACGAGGTGATCCACCTGAGGCGCACGGCGCTGGGCCCGCTCCAGCTCGGCGACCTTCCGGTGGGGGAGTGGCGCTATCTCACCGACGCGGAGGTGAAGGCGCTGTACCACGCCGCGCGATTGCGCCCGGGCGGGAAGCCGCCCGCGGCAAAAGGCGCGCGCAAACGGCGATGAGGTGCTCTCCTGAGAGAGGAAATGTGCGGCTGGCCCCGAATTGCTTCCATGTGAAGGGTTGTGCGTCGGTGCCACGGGGGACATTCCGTGGAGGGACGGGCTGAGCAGTTCATCTGGTGCATAAAATAAGGCTTTCAATTTGAGGCTTTTCACGGTACGATATGTTTGTGTAATGCGTTATACTATGTTTGGCTACAACGCCCGCGGGCGTTGCCAGCGAGTCGGGACCGCCCCGCCTCCAATACACCAGGGCTCAAGGGGCCAAAGGAGTGAAGTTCCAGCATGGCCAAGGTCAGTCTCCACCACGTGTACAAGAGCTTCGGTGATGTCAAGGTCGTCAAGGACTTCAACCTCGAGATCAAGGATAAGGAGTTCATCGTGTTCGTCGGACCCTCCGGTTGCGGCAAGTCCACCACGCTCCGCATGATCGCTGGCCTCGAGGAAATCACCGAGGGCGAGATCTACATCGGAGACCGCCTCGTGAACCACGTTGCACCCAAGGATCGCGACATCGCAATGGTCTTCCAGAACTACGCACTGTACCCGCACATGAACGTCTACGAGAACATGGCCTTTGGCCTCAAGCTGCGGAAGTTCTCCAAGGCCGACATCGACAAGCGGGTCAAGGAAGCTGCCGAGATTCTCGGCCTTTCCAACCTGCTCGGCCGTAAGCCCAAGGAGCTGTCCGGTGGTCAGCGGCAGCGCGTCGCCCTCGGGCGGGCCATCGTCCGCAACCCGGCCGTCTTCCTGATGGACGAGCCGCTCTCCAACCTGGACGCCAAGCTACGCGCCTCGATGCGCACGGAGCTGGCCAAGCTGCATCAGCGGCTGCAGACCACGACCATCTACGTCACCCACGACCAGGTCGAGGCCATGACCATGGGCGACCGCATCGTCGTGATGAAGGACGGCGTGATCCAGCAGGTGGCGCCGCCGCAGGAGCTGTACGACCAGCCTGCCAACCTGTTCGTGGCCGGCTTCATCGGCTCCCCGACGATGAACTTCCTGAAGGGCCGGCTCTCCGCCGACGCCACGGTCTTTGACGGCGGCACCTTCCAGCTCACCCTGCCGGAGAAGCTGGCGGCCGCGGCCAAGGGTTACGGCGGGAAGGACATGATCCTGGGCATCCGCCCGGAGAACATTCACGCCGACCCCGAGTTCCTCGCCGTCCACGACGGGGCGCGCATCCCGTCCCGCATCGACGTGGTGGAGCCGCTGGGCTCTGAGATCTACCTGTATCTCACCTCGGGTGAGAACCAGCTCACCGCACGCGTCGAGCCCCACCTGCGCTTCCGCTCCGGCGATACCATCGATCTCGGGGTGGATGCGGATAAGGTCCACCTGTTCGATACCGAGACGGAGCTTGCCATTCGCTAAGTGCAGCAGCGCACGCCGGGGGGGCGTTACGCCCCCTCGGCTTTCCGCATGTTCCCCCGCCGCGCGGGGGCTCACGAGGAGGTTTCGGTTTGGCATATACCCTTCAGACTTTCATCCACACCAAGGTGTTCGGCAACCACCTGGGCCAGTGCCGGCCCCTGGATTACCGGCGGTCTGACTGGCAGCAGCTCATCCGTGGGCGCGAGCGCACCGCACGCCTCATCGTGCGGGCCATGCTGGGCGTGCCGAGCGCCCACCAGGGGGAGCACGGGCACCCGATGTGGTGCTTCCAGCTGCCGAAGGGCTCGCTGATCACGGTCTACCTGCACCGGGGCACCGTGCCCGAGATCAGCACCCGGGAGGCCGATGCCGCCGAGCTGCGGGAGGCCATCGATTATCTGCTCGAAGAGGTGGGAGCCCGGCTGCGGCAGGTCTGACCCGGCCGGGCCCCGCCGGGGAGGATTGCCATGGACTGGTGGGAAGAGACCGAGGCGCGCATCCACCGTACGCCATCCGCCGCCTCTGCCGGGCTGAACCTGTGGCAGCGGCTCGGCCAGGCGGGAATCGACCCCGACGCGGCCTTCCTGCCCGCGTACGACCTGGCGGGCCTGCAGATGCTCTGCGCCGACCTGGTGAAGCTGGTCGAGGGGCTCCTCGAATCGGGCGATGGAGACCGCCCGGCCTTCCGGCGCCATGGCCTGGCGTTGCTCCGCTGGGCGCACCAGGCAGAGGAATGGACCCGGACGACGGCGCCTACGCTGAACCGGCTGCTGGACGGCCTGGACCTGGAGCAGGAGGACCTCGCCGCCCGGGAGGAGGCAGCGGACGCGTCGCTGGTGGCGGAGGAGCGTCCTCCCGAGGAGCAGGCGAAGCTGGACGGGCGGTACCGCCACTGGCACCTGCTCTACGAGCAGCTGGACCTGAAGCTCTCCAGCATGGGGCTGGAGGACCGGACGCGGCGCGGCCTCGCCCGTACGCTTGCGCGCGTCTACGAGGAGTGCGTCGTCACCTTCCGGTTGCTGGCGGAACTGGCGCGGGAGCAACGCCCCCGTTACGGCGCGACCGCTCGGCTGCTGCTGCAGGTGAACACCACCTGGCACTTCGACCTGGGCCCGTACGTGCTCGGGGCCGGGCAGGCCCTGAGCGACGGCCGGGGCAGCCTTGGCCTGGCCACCTGGCTCCTGCTGGCATTACGGGAGGCGGACTAGTGCACCCCTGAATGCGTAATTCTCTTAACCTTGACAGAAAGTGAGGACCGTCTTATGATATAGGGAGGTCCGCCCTCTTTGTGCCAGCCATTTGGTTGTGACATACGTGGGTGTTGTCACCCAGACCAGTAGGATCGTCACGGGACTTGGACCCGTGTTTTGCGATAGAACTGTCCCCTAGGGTACGCCTGTTCCTTAGGGTTTGTCATTGCAAGCAAAAACCGATCTGGTCGACAGCCCGCAGGCCGACTGTACGGGTCGGCGTGTGCACACATATGGCGAGCACAGAGTACGGACCGCTGCTGGGTCCGTTTTTTGATTCTCATTCTGGCTGTGACCTTTTCGTCACCAGGCGAGACAGGAGGTGAACGTGATTAGCTATGTCCTTGTAGGCATCGTTGCGCTGGTGATCGGCGGTGGCATCGGCGCCTACGCCGGCTACCTGTGGTACCAGCGCGAGGCCCGGTTGAAGCTGAACTCCGCCGAGGCCAGGGCCCGCCACATCCTGGACGAGGCCCTGCGGGAGGCTGAGGCGAAGAAGAAGGAAGCGATCCTCGAGGCGAAGGAAGAGGTTCACCGGCTCCGGACCGATGCCGAGCGCGAGATCAAGGAGCGGCGTGCCGAGATCCAGCGGCTGGAGCGGCGCGTTCTGCAGAAAGAAGAGACCCTGGACCGCAAGGTCGAGCAGCTGGAGCGCAAGGAAGAGGCGCTGAGCCGCAAGGAGCGGGAGCTCGACCGGAAGAACCAGGCGGCCCAGGAACTGGTCGAGAAGCGCATGGCAGAACTGGAGCGCATCTCGCAGCTGACGCAGGAGGAGGCCCGGCGCCTGTTCCTGGAGCAGGTGGAGCAGGAGGCCAGGACCGATGCGGCCCGCCTGATGCGCGAGATCGAGTCGGAGGCCAAGGAGACGGCCGAGAAGAAGGCCCGTGAGCTGGTGGCCATCGCCGTGCAGCGGGTGGCCGCCGATCACAGCTCCGAGCTCACCGTCTCGGTGGTGAACCTTCCCAACGACGAGATGAAGGGGCGGATCATCGGCCGCGAGGGCCGGAACATCCGCACCCTGGAGACCCTGACCGGCATTGACCTCATTATCGACGACACGCCCGAGGCCGTCGTGCTCTCGGGATTTGACCCGGTGCGGCGCGAGGTGGCCCGGATTGCGCTGCAGAAGCTGATTCAGGACGGGCGCATCCACCCGGCCCGGATCGAGGAGATGGTGGAGAAGGCGCAGAAGGAGGTCGAGGCCCGCATCCGTGAGGAGGGCGAGTCTGCCTGCTTCGAGCTGGGGATCCACAACCTCCACCCCGAGCTGGTGAAGCTCCTCGGGCGACTGGCTTTCCGCACGTCGTACGGCCAGAACGTCCTGAAGCACTCCATCGAGGTCGCCCACCTGGCGGGCGTGATGGCCGCCGAGCTGGGCGTGAACGTGGAGGTGGCCAAGCGGGCCGGCCTGCTGCATGACATCGGCAAGGCCGTCGACCACGAGATCGAGGGGTCGCACGTGGCCATCGGGGTCAGCCTGCTGCGCCGGTACAAGGAGCACCCGGACGTGATCCACGCCATGGAGTGCCACCACGGCGACGTGGAGCCCCGGTCGGTGGAGGCGCACCTGGTCACGGCGGCCGACGCCATCTCGGCGGCGCGGCCTGGCGCCCGGCGGGAGACGCTGGAGGCGTACATCAAGCGGCTGGAGAAGCTCGAGGCCCTGGCCGACAGCTTCGACGGCGTCGAGAAGTCCTACGCGATCCAGGCCGGTCGCGAGATCCGCGTGATGGTGAAACCCGACCGGATCGACGACTACGCCGCCATGAAGCTGACGAAGGAGATTGCCCGCAAGATCGAGGACGAGCTGGAGTATCCGGGTCAGATCCGGGTCGTGGTCGTGCGGGAGACGCGCGCCGTGGAGTACGCCCGGTAAGCGGGCTTCCGAACCTTTTGCGTGCGCGCAACGTCTCAATAATAGGGAGCGGAAGGGGCGTCGACGCTCGCCGGAGTCGTCGGCGCCTCCTTGCCTTGGCGGTACGGCCCAGGAAGCGACGCTGGCCGCGCGAAGGAGGCATGACGGGTTGAACATGCGCAGGGGCGAGGAGCCTTCGGCTCGCACCATCCAGTTGCTGGTGAGCTACGCCATTCGCTACCCCGAAATCGCTGCGGTGCGGTACGATCCGGTGCACCAGGCCCTGCGGCTTTCCTTCCTCGTGAAGGGTCCTCTGGAGGACGACGAGTTCGCCGCTGCCGAGGCCCGTATCCGGGAATCGCTCGAGGTCTACCACCTGATCCACCAGCGGGTCGCCACCCTGGTGGAGGTGACCCGGTCGACGTTCGGGGAACTGAGCACCGTTGTGGTGGGGCGCGACGTGCAGAGCCTTACCCCGGAGGAACTCTACGCCGTGGTGGAGGTCGTGCGCAACGTCTTCGCGAACCGGGTGCTCGCGGAGCCCCTTGAGTACTTCGGCGAGGAGGAACTGATGGCGCAGGACGAGCTGATCGAGGAGGTCATGGCCTCGGTCAGCGGCCGGCGGCAGCCGCCCAACCTCATCGCCATCCGGGAGAATGGCAGGCTGCTCATTTTCGAGAAGTGAGCGGCGTTACGGCCGGGGGGCCGGCGGACCCCATGCGGGAGTCCGCCGGCCCCCTGCGCGTTCCGAACTGGGCAGGCGAAGTTGCGAACTTTTGCGCCACTTCCTACGTATTGATGGGTGAGCGCACGAAACCGAACGGTCCGAGCCCGGGCACCGCCCGGTCAGGTATAATAAACTATCATGACCGGTTGGCCGGGATGTGGACTGGGGGCGCTCGCCTTGCGAATTCTGTTTTTCGGCGACGTGTACGGACGAGTCGGACGGGAGGTGTTGGCACGGCGTATAGGCCCGCTGGTGAAGGAAACGGGCGCCGACGCGGTGATCGTCAACGGGGAGAACGCAGCCGGCGGCAAGGGCATTACGGCCCAGATCTGCCGCGAGCTGTTCGCCCTGGGGGTGGACGTGATCACCCTGGGCAACCACGCCTGGGATAAACGGGAAATCGCCACATATATTGATGAGGAGCCGCGGCTGATCCGCCCGCTCAACTACCCGCCGGGCACGCCGGGAGGCGGATCCTACGTCGTTCGGCGGGAGGGCCGCCCGGCCCTGGCCGTGGTGCAGGTGCAGGGGCGGGTGTACTCCCCGCAGCTTCTGGAGGATCCATTTCGGGCCGTGGAGGGGGAGGTGGAGCGCCTCAGGCAGAGCACGCCGATCATCGTTGTCGACTGTCATGCCGACGCCACGTCCGAGAAGCAGGCAATGGGGTGGTTCCTGGACGGCCAGGTGAGCGCGGTCATCGGGACACACACGCATGTCCAAACCGCTGATGAGGTCGTCCTGCCCGGCGGCACCGCCTACATCACCGACGTGGGCATGTGCGGCCCGTGGGTCTCTGTGATCGGGGCCGAGCGCGAGCTGGCTTTGGAGCGGTTCCTGACACAGCTGCCCGTGCGGCTGGAGGCGGCGAAAGGGCCGGCGGTGCTGTGTGCGGTACTGCTGGAGGTGGACGATCGGACCGGTCGGGCCACGGACATCCGGCGCATCTTCGAGAGAGAAGTGGCGACAGAACCACTTGCTAGTCTCTTTGGAAGATGGTAGGATATTAGCAACTCATCAACCACCAAATGCCAGTGGAGGGGACATTGGTTATGGAAGTGCTGAAGGTATCGGCGAAGTCGAGCCCGAACGCGGTGGCGGGCGCTCTCGCAGGTTGCCTGCGCGAGCGTGGCTCCGCCGAGATCCAGGCAATTGGTGCAGGAGCGCTCAACCAGGCGGTCAAGGCGGTGGCAATCGCCCGCGGGTTCGTTGCCCCCAGCGGTGTCGATCTGATCTGCATCCCGGCGTTCACCGATCTCAAGATCGATGGCGAGGAGCGGACGGCCATCAAGTTGATCGTGGAGCCGCGGTAGGTTCTCAGCGGAGGGTGGAGCGGAAAGGCGTTGGAACATACACCGCCCGGCCCGTCAGGGTCGGGCGGTCTTCTGTACTTCCGGGAGGGTGCACCCTTGCGCGGCGAATTTTGCTCCCGGAAAAAGGGATTCGCCCTGCCAGATGGAAACACTCCTACGGGCACGCTACGCAGGAGGGAGCACGGCAAAATGGACTTTCTGAGAGAGGCGGTGGCGCTGCACAAGCGCTGCCCGGTGATCGACGGGCATGCGGATTCGGTGCTTGCAGTGCTCGGCGGCCAGCGCACGCTGATCCAGCGCTCGGACAAGGGCCACATCGACTGGCCCCGGGCACGGGAGGGCGGGTTGACCTGCACCGTTCAGGCGGCCTGGATCGATCCGGTGTACTACCCGGTGGCTGCCCGGCGGGTGGGCGAGGCCATCGACGGGCTGCTGCGGCAGATTGCCGCCGGTGAAGGCGTGCGGCTGGCCCTGCGGGCAGAGGACATCACGGCCGCCCACGAAGACGGCGGACTGGCGGTGCTGCTCAACATCGAGGGGGCCGAGGGCATTCAGGGGTCCCTGGCGCTCCTGCGCAACTACTACCGGCTCGGTGTGCGCATGATGGGCCTGGTGTGGAACCATCGGAATGAGGTGGCCGAGGGCGTGGGCGAACCCGAATCGGGCGGAGGTCTCACCCGCTTCGGGCGGGAGGTCGTGCGCGAGATGAACCGGCTGGGCATGCTGATCGACCTGGCCCACATCACGCCGCGGGGCTTCTTTGACGTGCTGGAGCTGTCTGAGGACCCGGTGCTCTTCACGCACGGCAACTGCCACGCACTGCACGAGCACCCCCGGAACCTCACCGATGAGCAGATCAAGGCCCTGGCCAGCCACGGCGGGGTGTTCGGCGTCTCCTTCGTCGCCAGCTTCATGGGGAAGGAGAAGGCCTCGCTCACGACGGTGGCCGATCACATCGACCACGTCTGCCAGCTGCTCGGCAACGCCGACCACGTCGGGCTCGGCTCCGATTTCGACGGTGCCGACATGCCGCCAGGGCTGGAGGACGTCACCCGCCTGCCGGAACTCACCGCCGAGTTGCTCCGCCGGGGTTACCGGGAGGAGGACATGGCCAAGGTGCTCGGCGGCAACTACCTCCGGGTGTTCCGGCAAGTGCTCGGCTAGCCGCCCGTCTGCGTGGCGCGGAATTCGACTGCAAGGAGGCAGCGCATCGTGAAGGTAGCAGTATCGAACCAGGCTCTGACCGAGATCGCTGTCGACGTACTGATCCTGCCCCTCACCGAGGGGACGCCGGCGCCGGCCGAGGTGAACGAGGCGCTGGATGGCCTGTGCGCTCAGGTGGTGGGTGCGGACTTCAAGGGCGAGATGGGCGAAACCGTCCTGCTCTATACCGCCGGGAAGCTGCCGGCGCGCAAGGTGCTGCTCCTGGGGTTGGGCAAGGCGGAGAAGGTGACCAATCGAAGCCTGAGGCGTGCGGCGGGCATCGGGGCGCGGGCCGCCCGGCGCAGCGGTGGCCGGAGCATCGCCTTCGCCCAGCCGCAGTCGGTGGCGCTGGCGCCCGCCGAGGCCGCCCGGTTCATCACGGAGGGCGTCCTGCACGGCCTGTACCGGTTGCCCAGCTGGAAGACCGAGCGCAAGGAGCAGCCCGAGGTCGAGGCCGTGCAGATTCTCGGCGGGGATGAGGTCGCCGCCGGCGTCGAGTGGGGCCGCGCCGTGGCCGAGGGCGTCAACCTCGCCCGCGGCCTCGCCTGGACTCCGGGCAACCACATGACGGCGACCATGCTGGCCGAGCGGGCCGTTCTGATGTGCCGCGAGTGCGGCATCGAAGTGACAGTCTACGACAGGAAAGGCTGTGAGGAGCTGGGCCTGGGCCTGCTGCTGGCGGTCAACCAGGGGTCGCGGGAGGAGCCGCGGTTCATCGTGATGCGGTACAAGGGCGCCGGCGGCCAGGGTCCCTGGCTCGGGCTGGTGGGCAAGGGGCTCACCTTCGACTCCGGCGGCATCTCCATCAAGCCCACCGACGGCATGTGGAACATGAAGATGGACATGGGCGGCGCCGCCGCGGTGATCGGCGCGCTGCGGGCGATCGCCCGGCTGAAGATCCGGGCCGACGTGATGGGCGTGATCCCGGCCACCGACAACATGCCCGACGGCGGCTCGTACAAGCCCGGCGACGTGATCGCGGGCCTGTCGGGCAAGACGGTGGAGATCCGCTCCACTGACGCCGAGGGCCGCCTGATCCTCGCCGACGGTCTGGCCTACGCCGCCAGGAACGGCTGCCAGAAGATCATTACGGCCTCAACCCTCACTGGTGCCGCGAACATCGCACTGGGCCCGATCCGCTTCGGCCTCGTGGCCAACGACGACGCGTGGGAGGACGAGGTTTACGAGGCGGCCGAGGCGGCCGGCGAGCGCGGCTGGCGTCTGCCCCACGACGAGGAGTACTACGACCTCCTGAAGTCGCCCATCGCCGACATGATCAACGGCACCCGGAACCGGGCGGCGGGCACGGTGGCGGGGGGCCTTTTCCTGATGCGGCACGTGGGCAACACCCCGTGCGTGCACATGGACATCGCGGCCCTGGCCTGGAAGAGCCCCGGCGACGAGTACGAGGACGAGGGGGCGACGGGCGCCGGCACGCGTACCTTCGTCGAGGCGGCGCGGCGGTTTGCGGAGGGTTCGCACTAGCATGGAGCACATCCCCATGCCGCCGCCCGCCGGACGGGCGGACCTGCACAACCACACGACGGTCTCCGACGGCACCCTCAGCCCCGCCGAGCAGGTGCGCTGGGCAGCCGCCCAGGGGCTGGCCGCCGTGGCCATCACCGACCACGACAGCATTGGGGGCTGGGCGGAGGCCAGGGCCGCCGCACAGGAGGCCGGGATCGAGTTCGTCCCCGGCGTGGAGCTCTCCACCGAGGTCGGGAAGATCGAGGTGCACATCCTGGGCTACTACTTGGACCCGGACGAGCCGGGGATGGCGGAACTGCTTCGGCGCATGCGGGGCGGCCGCCGGAACCGGGTGGCCCAGGTGGTGGCGAAGCTGCACGAACTGGGGCTCCGGGAGGTCTCCCTGGAGCGGATTCTGGAGCGGGGAGGCGAGTCGGTGGGCCGGCCGCACGTCGCCGCCGAACTGGTGGAGATCGGCGCGGTCGGGTCGCTGAAGGAGGCCTTCGAACGCTTCCTGGACCGGGGGCGCCCGGCTTACGTTCCCCGCCCGAAGCTGGAGCCGGCCGAGGCCATCGCCGCAGTGAGGCGGGCCGGCGGGGTGCCGGTGCTGGCGCACCCCGGCCTCATCGGCGACGACCGCTGGGTGCACGAGGCGATCGCGGCGGGCATCATGGGCATCGAGGCCTACCACACAGATCACGACGACCGGCAGCGCGCTCACTACGCCCGCTGGGGGCGTGAGGCAGGCCTGTTGGTGACCGGCGGCACCGATAGCCACGGGCCCAGGGGAACCCGGACGGTGCTGCCCGGCAGCGTGAACGTGAGCCTCGAGGTGGTGGAAAAGCTCAAGGCGCTGTCGGCCTGGTACCAGCGGGCGGGAGGCGCCCTGGCATAATTGCGCCACCGGTGGGGTAAACTACCCTGGAGCACACCGCGCCAGGGGAGGGCGAACGTGAGCTACGACGAGACGCAGGCCCTGCGCGACCGTATGCGCCTGCTGGAGGAGCGAGTGCGGGGGCTCCGGACGAGCCGCCGGATTCTGATGAATCTACTGGCCGCCAAGGAGCGGGAAAACCGCGCCCTGATTGCCCGCCTGGAGGCGGAGAACGGCCGCCTCCAGCGGCAGAGCGCCCGCTTCGCCCGGGCGGTACTGGAGCGCAACATCCGGATCGTGCGCCTGGAGGAGTCGCTGCGGCGACAGAATGACGTCTCGCTGGGTTAGCGTCCGGCCGCGGCGCCCCAAGGCGCGGACGAGCGCCCCCGGAAAACCGGGGGCGCTCGTCCCTTATGTCTGCGGACGCTTACGCCGTGAAACGTCAAAGCGGATTTCGCGATCGGGCTGAGGTGGCTCAGGCTTCGACTCCCAGTCAAACACGGGGTCGCCGGCGAAGGCCGGCGGTTCCTCCCGCCATCCCGGCGGGACCGCCTCCCTCAGGCTCAGGACGGAGCCGCCGTTCCGGATCGGCTTGCGCTTCTCGGTCACGAGCTCCACCTCCCGTGCGATCCTTCTGGCACCATTGTACCAAGTGGCTCAGGCGAAGTGAAGGCTTAGGGCGCTGTTCCCAGCGCATGGGTAGTCTTTACTTCCGCTGAACGTTTCATCCCACTGAAACGTCAGTTCAGTAGAACGTGGGACCCGTGGAACACGGCAGTTGTTGTGGACGGGAGGCCGTAACGTGGAACAGATGGCAGAGATGGGCCTGGCGGCACGCATCCGGGCCAACGTCGAGAGGGTGATGGTGGGGAAGGGCGAGGTGATCGAGCTCCTGTTGGTGGCCCTCGCCGCCGGTGGACACGTGCTCATCGAGGATGTGCCGGGAACAGGGAAGACCATGCTGGCGAAGTCGCTGGCGCGTTCGCTGGATGCCTCCTTCCGCCGCATCCAGTTCACCCCCGACCTGCTCCCGTCGGACGTGACGGGAGTCTCTTACTTCAACCAGCAGCGGGGCGAGTTTGAGTTCCGGCCCGGGCCGGTCTTCGCCCAGGTGCTCCTGGCCGACGAGATCAACCGGGCCACGCCGCGGACCCAGTCGGCCCTGCTGGAGTGCATGGAGGAACGGCAGGTGACCGTGGACGGGGTCACGCACCCGCTGCCCCGGCCCTTCCTGGTGCTGGCCACGCAGAACCCGGTGGAGCAGGAGGGCACCTTCCCGCTGCCGGAGGCCCAGCTGGACCGTTTTCTGCTGAAGCTGCCCTCGGGCTACCCCACGGCCGAGGAGGAGCTGGCCATGCTGGAGCGCTTCCGCAGCGCCGACCCCTTCCAGGAGCTGCAGCCTGTCGCCTCCGCCCAGGACGTAGTGGCGCTGCAGCAGGCCGTGCCGAAGGTGTACGTCGCGCGGCCGGTGCAGCAGTATATCGTGGACCTGGTGCGGGCCACCCGCAGCGCCGCGGGGGTCGAGTTGGGTGTGAGCCCCCGGGGGTCGCTCGCCCTCATGCGCGCCGCCCAGGCGCTGGCGGCCGTCCGGGGCCGCGAGTACGTCCTGCCCGACGACGTGCAGTACCTGGCCCGCCCGGTGCTGACCCACCGGGTGGTGGCCTCCCCACAGCTGCGTCTCCGGGGACGAGGAGCCGCCGAGGTGATGGACGAAGTCCTGGCGAGCGTGCCGGTTCCGGCCGAGGCCGTGCCGAAGGGGGTGGTGTAGGTGCGTCTGGGCGAGCGCGCCGGCTGGGTCTTGGCGGCCGCCCTCGGTCTGCTCGTGGGGGCGCTCTGGCTGAAGAGCGGCCTCCTATTGCTCATGGCCGCCCTGGTCGCCCTCACCGAAGGGCTCGTGCAGCTCTGGGACCGGTACGGCCTCAGCCGGCTCACGGTGGAGCGCCGCTTCGACCAGGGCCGCTGCTTCGCCGGGGAGAGCCTCACCCTCACGTATGCGGTGACGAACCGGAAACCGTTGCCCCTCCCGGTGGTGGAAGTGGAGGAGTCGTTCCCCGTCGCGCTGGCGGTCGAGTCGGAGCGGATGCGGTTTCAGACGCTGGCGCGCCACCGGCTGCTGCTGCGCTTTGCCCTGGGGCCGTACCAGCGGGTCGAGCGTCGCCTCACGGTGCGGGCGACCCGCCGGGGGGCTTACCGCCTGGGGCCGGCCGTACTCCGTACCGGCGATCCCTTCGGCTTCACCTCCCGGCAGCAGGAGGTGGGCCCGTCGGACCTGCTGCTGGTCTACCCGCGGGTGCTGCCGCTGGAGCAGGTGGGGCTGCCGGCGCGCCGCCCCTTCGGCGACCTTGCCTCCCGCGACCGGCTGTTCGCCGATCCGCTCCGGTTCGCCGGGGTGCGGGACTACCGCCCCGGTGACCCCCTCAACCAGGTTCACTGGAAGGCGACCGCGGCCTCGGGACGGCTGCAGGTGCGGCTGTTGGACCCGTCCAGCAACCTGGGGCTGGCAGTCTTCCTCAACATGTGGTCTTATGACCATTTCTGGGAGGGCGACGACGCCGACTCGCTGGAGGCGGGGGTAACGCTCGCCGCCTCCATCCTGGGCTGGGCCGACGAGCACGGGGTGCCGGTGGGCCTCTACGCCAACGGCCCGGTCTACCAGTGGGGCTTCAGCCTGCGCCTGCCCCCGGCCAGGGGCGCGGACGTGCTGGTGCAGGGGCTGGAGGGTCTGGCCCGGCTGCAGACCGGCTCGCCGCAGCCGCTCTGGGACCTGATGACGCTGGAGGTTCCGGCCCTGCCCTACGGCACGTCGCTGGTGGTGATCACCCGGCAGGTGGGGAGCGACCTGGCGGCGGCCGTGATGCGGGCGCAGCGGTCCGGCCGGCCCGTGACGCTGGTGGTGACCGCGCCCGAACCGGTCGCCTTACCGGATTTGCCGGGCGTGACCGTCTACCGGGTGGGTGGGGAGGAGGGTCTTCATGGCGCGGTTCTGGCGCAGTAGCGGCACCTGGCTCCCCTGGCTGCTGGCCGGCGTGGTGGAGGTGGCGGCGGTGACCCCCTGGCTGCTGCTCCTCTACGCGGCCGCTGACGACCCGGCGTGGTTGGCCGCCGTGCCTGGCCTGTGGCTGCCGCTGGCTGTCTTCCTCACCGCTGCGGTCTGGCAGTCGGTCCAGCAGGGCGACCGGCGCTGGATGCGGGTGGTGGGACTGCTGGCGGGCACGGCGCTCGCCTACCTTGCCGCCTATGCCCTGCTGCCCGGTGCGCAGCGGGCGGGGCTGCTGGCCGCCAACCCCGCCGTGGCGTTTATTCCGGTGGCCGTGTACCTGTGGTTCCGCAGCGCCCGCCTGGCCATCGAGGGGCTCGCTTACGGCCCCGTGTCCGACCGGGTGGGACCCGTCCTCATCCTGCAGCTCGCCGGCATCATCCTGCTGCTGGCCGTGGGCAGGGGGCGTGAGAGCGCCGTGCACCTGCTCTTGTTCTGGTCGGTGGTGGCGCTCTTCGCCGCAGGGCTGACCCTGCTGGCGCTCCTGCGGGAGCGGGCGCCGGCGGAAGGGGGGCCGGGCGCGAAGACGGTCGGCACGCCCGCCTCGCCGGCGGTGACCTGGTTCGTCGTGGCCCTTGTCGCCGTGACGGCGGTGGCGTCACAGTTCCTCACGGTGGACCGGCTGGACGCGGTTGTCAGCTTCGCCGGGAGGCTGCTGGCACCGCTGTACAACCTGGTCGTGGCCGTCGTGCTGTTCCTGGCGCGGATCGTGGGGTACCTCATCGCCCCGTTGGTCGCTCTCCTGGCCCGGCTCATGACCGGGTACGAGCCTCCGGAGCAGCAGGGCGAAGGGGAAGTGGAGATCATCCCGCCGGACCCGGTGCCGGAGCGGGGGCCTGCCCTGGACCTCGGTCCGCTGCTGCAGGCGATCGCGTTGCTGGCTGCGCTGGCGGTGGTGGCGGTGTGGCTGTACCGGCTGACCGCTGTCCGCAGGCGGTCCATGGAGGCGGACGAAGAGCGGGTGAGCCTCGGTTTCTGGTCTTCACTCCGCCAGGATCTGCTGGCCCTGTTCCGCCGCCGGTCCGCCCCACGGGCGGGAGAGACCGGTCCGGCGGAGGAAGCGGTGCCTCCGGGGAGCCCGCGGGCCCTCTTCCGCCAGCTCCAGGCCTGGGGTGCACAGCGCGGGCGGCCGCGCCGGCCGGCGGAGACCCCGAACACCTATCAAGTCGCCCTGGCCGCGGCGGAGCCCTCCGCCGGCGAGGCCAGTGCGGCGGTGACGGCCGTCTACAACCAGGCCCGCTACGGCCCGGTTCCACCGGAACCCGAGGCCGTGGCCCGTGCCGCCCGACTGCTCCGCGAGTGCTGCGCGGAAGACGCCGGGAAGACGCGCCCCTAGCCGTCAAGGGGTCACACGCCCGCGTCGCGGACGAGCGAGGGCTTCACGCGCATGCCGCCCTCACCTATAATGAGTGGGAAGTCAACGAGAGCCTTCCCATTCCTTTTTGGCATTCTGTCGTCAACGTCCGGCCGTGTCCGGCCGCTTGCCGAGGGGGGAACCGCATGCTGCTCCAGCACCTGATCACCTTCTGCCGCGTGGTGGAGGAAGGCTCCTTCACCCGGGCTGCGCAGGTCCAGAACCTCACGCAGCCCTCCGTGACGAAACAGGTCGGCGCCCTGGAAGACTACCTGCAGGTCCAGTTGTTCACACGGCAGGGGAAACAGGTGCACCTCACCCCGGCCGGCGAGCTGGTCTACGACTACGCACGGCAGGTGCTCCACCTCGTCCAGCAGTGCGAGGCCGCGGTGCGGGAACTGCGGTCGCCGGGCAGCGGCAGCGTGACGGTGGGCTGCGTACACACGATCGGCCTGTTCACGCTGCCGGACCTGCTGGCGGAGTTCGTGCGGGAGCACCCGAAGGTGAAGATCAACGTGCGCACGGGCAACAACCGGGAGACGGTGGCGATGCTGCTCCACGGCGAGGTGGACGTGGGGCTCACCACCACGCCGCAGATTCACGAGCGCATTCTGGCGGTGCCGCTCTTCGAGGACCCGCTGGTGGTGGTGGCCAGCCCCGGTTTTGCCGCCAACCTGCCGCCCGTGCTGGCCGACAGCGATCTGGCGCGCCTGCCGTTCATCGGCTACGTGCGCGGAGCCCGCTTCCGCATGACCATCGACCAGATCCTCGAGGAGATGGGCATCCAGCCCAACTTCGTGATGGAGTTTGACAACCACGAGGCCATCAAGACGATGGTGGCGCTGGGCTTCGGTGTGGCCATCGAGCCGGTCTCTGCGGTGCAGCGGGAGCTGGACTCGGGCCGTCTGGTGCCGCTCACCGTTCCGGGCCTGCCGCGGTCCAGCCGGACGACGTCGGTGATTCTGCGGCGCGGCGAGCGGCGCAGCGCGGCCGTGAACGCCTTCCTCGAACTGCTGGAGCGGCGCTACCGGGTGTCAATCGTACGGGCCTCGTGATCGTGCCGGTCTGGCCGGCAGTATGCGCCCCCGCGCGCGGGAAGACTAGGCTGCGAGGAGGTGTGCATATGCCGGGGAACAAGATCGGCAAACTAAAGGCCGGGCAGGGGTTGCGGCGAATTCTCGCCCAGCGGCGCGGCAACTGGCGCGACGCTGACGCCAGGGCCAATTTCGAGATCGGGGCCGAACTGGACACGCAGGCAGGGAGCCCGGGCAAGCCGATTCGGAGGAGCCGCTGGGGCGACCCGCATCGATAACGAAAATCAGGGTTGCAATCTGCCCGCGAATGGCGTACCCTGTCATTGATTCACGGCTTGGTGAGCGGTGCGCTGGTTTGCCGGGTTAAGGGCGAATTCCTCGCGTCTCCCTCCCGAACGCGAATCCAAAATATCTCCGAATGGATGGGAGAGAGAATGCGAATGACGAAGACCCTGTACTTCGGCAACCTCCCCTGGGCGGTTACCCCTGAGGACCTGCAGAACGCCGTTTCGCAGCACGCTGAGGTGCTCGGTGCCCGGATCGCCACCGATCGGGAAACCGGCCGCAGCCGTGGCTTCGGCTTTGTCGAGGTTCCGGCCGACCAGGCGCAGGCCGTCATCGACGCCCTGAACGGCGCCGAGTGGGCCGGCCGGCAGCTCACCGTGAACGAGGCTCAGCCTCGTCCGGAGCGCGGTCCCCGCCGCTAAGGAGCGGAGCAGTCCGAGCGTCCGGTGCACACGCACCGGGCGCTTTCTTCTTGTCTGCCTTCCCCGGGGCTGTTGCCCGGGACCAGCCGTTGCGCTACAATTGAAAAGATGAGAAAAACGGTGCGGGGGTGGGCTCTCCGATGGGCAGTGCGGTCCAGCGCGAGCTGGCAGCACGACCCTGTGGGCCCTGACGCGGGGCCTGTGCCCGGGAGAGGGGCAGCCATGGCAATCGCAGAGGTCCCGTCCAGGATCTACGACGTGTTCCCGTTCATCGACCCGCTGGTGGGTCTCGTGCTGGTGGTGTGCGGAGTTGCGCTGGTTCGCCGCAACCGGGACCCGGGCCTCAAGCTGCTGGTCGCCTGGGGTGCACTCTAGATCGCTGCGGCCATCTGGAGCGGGGTCTTCGGGCTGGTGATGCGGTCGGCTCCGCTGGGAGTGGTCCTCAGGCTTAACGTGGTGACCGGGGTGTTCGTGGCAGTCGGGCGGCTGCTCACCTGGGGCACGGCTGGATACGCCCTGTGGCGCTTCTGGCGGGCGACCACCCGAGGCGGAACATCCGGGTAGGGTGGCCGCCTGGGCATCGTATCCCGCACCGCACGGCCGTGCGCGGCCTCCCGGTCCGCCGCCGGCGGCGGTTCTGGGTAGGCGGCCCGGGCAGAGTCCGGCGTCTTGTGCGAGCGGCCCTGGCCTTGTGGTGCCACCGTCCGCACACACAGGGAGGGTGCGCATGCAAGAGCTTCAAGTGCAAATGTACAAGTACGGCGGCGTGAAGCACTACAGCTACCCCGTCCGGCTGTTGGAACAGCGGCCGGACCTCGTGATCGCGCACGGCCCGTACGGGCGGCCGCTCACCCACCCGAGCCGGGGGATTGTGAACTACCCGGTCCCCACTGAAGCGATCGAGTTCTTCTTCACGAAGCGGCCGTACCACGTCAGCGCCAACTGGAACGCCGACGGCTCCTTCCGGCAGTACTACTGCAACGTGGTCATGTCGGCCACGGTGAGCGGCGGCGTGATGGCAGTGGTCGACCTGGACCTCGACCTCATCGTGGCGCCAGACCTCTCCTACCGGGTGGAGGACGAGGAGGAGTTCGAGGAGCACCGGCGGGCCTGGGGCTACTCCGACGAGGTGGTCGCCCTGGCCCGCGAAGGCCTGGCCGAGCTCATCCGGCTGGTGGAGGAGCGGCGCTTCCCCTTCGACGGCTCGGCCGCGCGGCTCCGGGAGCGGCTGACCCGTTGAAGCGGCCCTGCACGAGGCGACCTGTCCGGCCGGGTTCCTGCAGCCCCTGGCCAGAAGCGGGGCCACGGCGGAAAGCCAGCTGGCTGCGACGATACCGGGTGCCCGGCAGGTGGTCAGGGGGCCCCGTCCGGACGGCGGAGGGGGCCCCGGCGCGCACGCTGCGGTCACGAATGGAGGGCGATGTGTTTGGCCACCACCATGGCCTGCCCGGCGGCGTTGGCCAGGCTCTGATAGGCGGGCGGCGTGCAGACGTCGCCGGCCGCATAGACGCCCGGCACGGAGGTCCGCCCGTGGCGGTCGGTGACGATGTAACCCTCGGGATCGAGCTGAAGCTGCCCCTCCACGAGCCGGGTGTTGGGCGCGTTGCCGATGTAGATGCAGACGGCGTCGACTTCGAGCGCCCACTGGCCGTCCGGCCCCGCCACGTCCAGAAGCACCGCGTCCGGCCCGGGGCGGAAGCGCGTCACGGTCACCCCCTGGTGGTGCACCACCTTGTCGCTGGCGAGTACAGGCCTGGCCAGGTCGCGGCGGGCCCGGAGTGGCCCGCGGGTGAGCAGGTGGACCCGAGCGGCCACGGGCAGCAGCAGTCCGGCGTTCTCCAGGGCCCGATCGCCCCCGCCGATCACGGCCACGCGCCGGCCCCGGAACCAGGCGCGGTCATGGGACGGGCGCCGCACCCAGCCCTGCCTGTAGATCGCCTCCTCGCCCTCCACGCCGAGCCGGCGAGGGTGGAGTCCGGTGGCGATCACGAGCGCGCGGCCGGCCACCAGGCCGTCCGGGGTCGTACAGCTTCGGTCGGCGGCGGAGAGGGCGAGTACGGGGCGGTTCAGCTCGACCCTCGCCCCCGCCTCTGCGGCCTGGCGTAGGAGCCGCTCGGTGAGGGCGGTCCCGTCCGGCAGGTCCAGGCCCGGGTAGTCGACGATGCGCCCGCCGATGGCGGAGAGCTGCCCGCCGGCCCGGGGCTCCTGCTCCAGCACCAGCGCTTCCAGACCCAGTCGGCGGGCCCAGATGGCGGTGGCGAGTCCTGCCATCCCGGCGCCCACGATGAGCACGTCCCAGCGGCAGTCAGCGACCATGGGCGGCGCACCTCCTCAGGAACTCATATTCACATATTGTATAATCCGACCAACCGGAGTATGCTTAGAGCCGCTTCCAGTAGAACCCGCGCCAGCCCGCTCAAGGTCCTGTCCTGCTGCCCGGAATTGGCGGCGACGGAAGCTGCCGCGGCGCGCTCCCGCGGGGCAGATTAGGCTTGAGGCGCACCGGCGCCCCAAGCCTGCAAGAGGAGTCGATCTCCGTGCAATACCCGCTTTCGCCCGACGTGAAGCCCGAGTTCTGCACCACGGGCAGCTTCATGCGCCTGCCCTCGAAGCGGGACGGCGCCCGCCTGGCCATCCTCGGCATGCCTTTCGATACGGCCGCGTCCTTCCGGGTCGGCGCCCGGTTCGGCCCGCAGGCGATCCGGCAGGCCTCGATGCTGCTCTTCCCGTATAACCCGGTGCAGGGGCTCTACCCTTTCGAGGAGACCCACGCCATCGACATCGGCGACCTTTCCGTCATTCCGCACTCGATCCAGCGCAGCTATCAGATCATCGAGGCGGCGGTGGCGGACGTGCTGCGGCAGGGGATGGTGCCCATCGGCCTCGGGGGTGACCACTCCGTCACCCTGGCCGCGCTCCGCGCCGCCGCCAAGGCGCACGGGCGGCTGGCCGTGATCCACTTGGACAGCCACACCGACACCTGGGACACGTACTACGGCGAGAAGTACTGGCACGGCTCGCCCTTCATCCGGGCGGCGGAAGAAGGCCTGGTGGAACCGTCCCGGGTATTTCAGATCGGCATCCGGGGCAGCCTGAACCACCCCGGCGATCTGGCGGCCAGCCTCGACCTCGGCTACAACCTGATCACGATGCGCGAGCTGCGCCAGCGGGGCGTCGCCGCGGTGGTGGCCCAGGTGAAGGAGCGGATTGGCGATCGCCCCTGCTACCTCTCGTTCGACATCGACTTCGTCGACCCTGCCTTCGCTCCCGGCACGGGCACGCCGGAGGTGGGCGGCTTCACGTCGTATGAGACTCTTGAAATGGTTCGCAGCCTTACCGGCCTGAACTACGTCGGCTTCGACGTGGTGGAGGTGCTTCCCAGCTACGACCCGGTCCAGGTCACGGCCTTGCTCGCCGCCATGCTGGTCTACGAGTTCGCGTCCCACGTCGCCCTGAACCTGCGGGCGCGGGGCGAGGCCTGGCCGGTGCCCGCGGTCCCCGAGCCGGCCCCTGCCTTCCGCTAGTCGAAGAGCTTGCGAAACTCGCCGTAGCCCTCCTTCTCAAGGTCTTCTTTCGGGATGAACCGGAGAGCCGCCGAGTTGATGCAGTAGCGCAGCCCGGTGGGCGCCGGGCCGTCGGGGAAGACGTGGCCCAGGTGCGAGTCCCCGTGCTTGCTGCGGACCTCGGTGCGGACCATGCCGTGGCTGAGGTCGGGCAGCTCCACGATGTTCTCGGGCACCAGGGGCCGTGTGAAGCTGGGCCAGCCGCAGCCGGCGTCGAACTTGTCCTTCGAGCTGAAGAGCGGCTCGCCCGAGACCACGTCGACGTAGATGCCCTCCTCGAAGTGGTCCCAGTACTCCCCGGTGAAGGGCGGCTCGGTGGCGCTGTTCTGCGTGACCTCGTACTGCAGCGGCGTCAACTGGCGGCGCAGCTCGGCGTCGCGCCTCTGGTCGCGCCAGTGCCTGCGGATGAAGGCGTCTCGCCCCGAGGCGATGCGGTACCGCTGGTAGTGCACGGGGTTTTTGCGGTGGAAGTCCTGGTGGTACTCCTCGGCCGGGTAGAAGGGGCCGGCGGGCAGGATGAGCGTTGCGATGGGCTTGTCAAAGCGGCCGCTCTGCTCCAGGGCGGCCTTCGACGCCTCGGCGAGGCGCCGCTGCTCCTCGTTGTGGTAGAAGATGGCCGTCCGGTACTGGGGGCCCCGGTCGTGGAACTGCCCGCCGGGGTCGGTGGGGTCGATCTGGCGCCAGAAGATCTCCAGCAGCCGCTCGTAGGGGAAGACCGCGGGGTCGAAGGTGATCTGCACGGCCTCGAAGTGGCCGGTGGTGCCTGAGCAGACTTCCTCGTAGGTGGGGTTCTCCTTGTGGCCGCCGGTGTAGCCGGAGACCACCTTGTGGATGCCGGGCTGCTCCTCGAAGGGGCTCACCATGCACCAGAAGCAGCCCCCGGCAAAGGTGGCGAGTTCGAGTCGATGCTCTGCCATGTGGAATACCCTCCTTGCACATTTCTCGACGCCCCCATCAGGGCTCGGGGTACTGCCTCCGCCCGGCGACCACCGCCGGGCCTCTTGGTGTTCCCAGGACCCGGGGACTCTCTTTTGGGCAGGGGCGACTTGTGGTACACTACACTAGATGCACATTTTGTCGATCACCGCCCCAAAGGGGGAGACCATACATGACGCTGAAGGACCATAGGGTAGACGACCCCAACGCGATGTTGGAGCGGGTCGAGCAGATGATGAAGGAAGGCACCCTGGAGGAGCTGCCGCTGGCCCCGTCCGGCGCCGCGGAAGACCTGACCTCGGGCGGCTTCGACCACCTGGAGCCGGGCCACGTGGGCCGGATGCAGATCGACCCCGAGGCCGGGCGGCGCATTCACGGCAAGCCCGAGCCGCGGGTGCACATCGAGACCTACGGCTGCCAGATGAACGAGCATGATACGGAGATCATGTACGGCATCCTCGCCCAGATGGGCTACGTGAAGGCCCAGGGGCCCGAGGACGCCGACCTGCTGCTCTTCAACACCTGCGCCGTGCGCGAGTCGGCGGTGGAGCACGCCTTTGGCCGCATCGGCCAGCTCAAGCCCCTGAAGTACACCAACCCCGACCTGATCATCGGCGTGTGCGGCTGCGTGCCCCAGGTGGAGGGCGAGGTGGAGCGCATGCTCCGCAAGTTCCCGCACCTCGACCTCATCTTCGGCACGCACAACATCCACCGGCTGCCCGAGCTGGTGGAGCGGGCCCGCAACGAGCGGGAGACCGTGGTGGACGTGTGGGAGTCGATGGGTGACGATTTCCCCGACGCCCTGCCTGTGGCGCGGGAGGGGGACCTGAAGGCCTGGGTCACCATCATGTACGGGTGCGACAAGCACTGCACCTACTGCATTGTGCCCACCACCCGGGGCAAGGAGCGCAGCCGGCCCCGTGAGGTAATCCTGGCCGAGGTGCAGGAACTGGCGCGGCAGGGGTACAAGGAGATCACCCTCCTCGGCCAGAACGTGAACGCTTACGGCAAGGACCTCTACGGCCGTCACGGCGAGGGCGCCTTCGACTTCGGCGACCTGATCGAGCTCATCGACCGGAACAGCCCCGGCATCGAGCGCATCCGCTTCACCACCAACCACCCCAAGGACTTCACCCGCAAGATGGTGGAGCAGATTGCCCGGGCCGAGAAGGTCTGCGAGTGGTTCCACCTGCCGGTGCAGTCGGGCTCCGACTCGGTGCTGCGCCGGATGAAGCGGTCGTACAACCGGAAGCAGTACCTGAGGCTCATCCAGTGGGTGCGGGAACTGATTCCCGAGGCCGTGATCACCACCGACATCATCGTGGGCTTCCCGGGCGAGACGGAGGAGGAGTTCCGGGAGACCCTCAGCCTCGTGGAGGAGGTTCAGTTCGACGCCGCCTTCATGTTCATGTACTCCGAGCGGGCCGGCACGCCCGCCGCGAAGATGGAAGACCGGCTCAGCGTGGCCGAGAAGAAGGAGCGCCTGCAGCGGCTGATGGAGGTGCAGAACCGCGTCGGCCGGGCGAAGAACGAGGCGCGGATCGGCAAGGTGTACGACGTTCTCGTGGAGGGGCTCGACAAGGGCAAGCCCGATGTGGTCTTCGGGCGCACCCGGGGCAACATCCTGGTCACCTTCCCCGGTGACGCGTCGCTCAGGGGGCAGATCGTGCCGGTGCGGATCACCGCGGCGGGCACGTGGACGCTGGAAGGCGAGCGGGTGGAGAGCCCGATCGTCCTGGCCTAGCGTGGAAATGTGGAGGGATACACCGTGTCGGTGACGACACGCAAGAATGTGTGGCTGCTCGCGCGGGAACTGTCTGAGGCCATCGCCGAATCACCGGAGGTGCAGGAGTACCGGCGGACCGAGGACGCCGTGCTGGCCGACCCCGAGGCCGTGACGCTCATCCGGGAGTATGAGGCGGCGAAGCGCGCGGTGAAGCTCTCGCGGGGCAAGCCGCCGGAGGAGCAGCAGCGGCTCGTGGAGGCGTTTCTGAAGGTGGAGGAGCGGTTCAACGCCCACCCGACGATCCAGGCCTACTGGAACGCCCGGGTGGCCCTGGACGCCTTCCTGGATCGCATCAACGCCGTGGTCACGTATCCGATCACAGGAACGAAGGCGCCCCGGGGCCGGGGCGGCTCCTGCGGCTCGGGCGGCGGCTGCGGCTGCGGCGCATAGTGGATATGGTCCGCCCCCTGGCCAGTGGCTGCCAACGGCCAGGGGGCGGGTGTCGTTGAGAGCCCTGGTGTGCGGGTCTGGAGGGCACCGACTGTCAGAGAGCAGCTGTACCCCTGGGAGGGGAACTGCTGGAACTTAGTATTCCCGACGGGCGGGGTGGGCCCGCCGACACGTGGGGCAGGTCTTGAGGGTGACCGTTTGGGAGCCTGAACCGGCTGGAGACGGCCGCTGTACGGCTGGTGGGAGCTACGCTCCGTGCGGGCTCTCCCGGGAGTCATCTGGGTGACTTTGGGACAGCCCCTGACTTCAATCAGCAGGTACGGAGGACCCTCCTGCCGAACACTTGCCGGAGTCACCGTGCGACCCAGAGGGTCAACCTGTGCGGACGAGGAGGATTTGCGGCAAAGTGGACGCAGCGCAGGCAACACCCATGTTCGCCCAGTACCTGCGGATCAAGGAGCAGTACCCGGACTGCATCCTGTTCTACCGGCTGGGCGACTTCTACGAAACCTTCATGGACGATGCGGAGGTGGCGGCCCGGGAACTGGACCTGGTGCTCACCGGGCGCGACGCGGGCAAGGAACTGGGCCGGGTGCCCATGGCCGGCATCCCCTACCACGCGGCCGAGGGCTACATCGCCCGCCTGATCGAGAAGGGCTACAAGGTGGCCATCTGCGATCAGCTGGAGGACCCCAAGAAGGCCCGGGGGCTCGTGAAGCGTGACGTCACACGGGTAGTCACCCCCGGTACACTGGTGGAGCCGCGCCTGTTGCCCGAGAAGGCCAACAACTTCCTGGCCGCCATCGCCTGGTCCAAGGCCGGCTTCGGTCTGGCCGTGGTGGACCTGTCCACCGGCGAGTTCGCCGCGGCGCAGCTGAACGGCGCCGACAGCCTGCGGCAGCTGCTGGAGGAGATCGGCCGGCTGGAGCCGCGGGAGGTCATCCTGGAACCCGACCTGGCCGAGGAACCGACCGTGACGGGGCCGCTGAAGGCGTCAGGGATCGCCATCTCGCCGTATGACAAGCGCCACTTCCTCCATCAGGCCGCCTACCGCCAGCTCACCCAGCACTTCGGCACCGTGAACCTGGTGGGGTTCGGCTGCGAGCACCTGGAGCTGGCCACCTGCGCGGCCGGCGCCGCCCTCGCCTACGTGGAGGAGATGCACAGATCGAGCCTGGTCCACATCAGCGGGCTCAACGTCTACTACCCCGGCGACTATATGGTGCTCGACCCGGCCACCCGCCGGAACCTGGAGCTCACCCGGTCGCTGCGGGACGGGGGGCGCCGCAACACCCTCCTGTGGGTGGTGGACAAGACCGTCACCGCCATGGGGGCGCGCATGCTGAAAAGCTGGATTGAGCGGCCGCTTCGGGACCTGGCCCAGATCCAGGCGCGCCATGCGGCGGTGGCCGAACTGGTGAACCTGCCGGTGATGCGGGCCGACCTCAGGGCCATGCTGCAGGAGGTGCACGACCTGGAGCGGCTGGCCGGGCGCGTGGCGCTGGGCACCGCGTCGGCCCGGGACTTGGTGGCGCTCAAGGCGTCGCTGGTGGCGCTGCCCTCCATCCGCGTGATCCTGGAGGACGTCACCGCGCCGCGTCTGGTGCAGCTGCGCGACCAGCTGGACATGCTGGACGACGTGCGCGACCTGATCGAGCAGGCCATCGCCGACGACCCGCCCGTGGCGCTCACGGAGGGCGGCATCCTGAAGGACGGCTACCACCCCGAGGTGGACGAGCTGCGCCGCATTGCCCGCGACGGCAAGGCCTGGATCGCCCAGATGGAGGCGAAGGAACGGGAGCGGACGGGCATCAAGTCGCTGAAGATCGGTTACAACAAGGTCTTCGGCTACTACCTGTCGGTGACGCGCGCCAACCTGGCGATGGTGCCTGCCGACTACATCCGCAAGCAGACGCTGGCCAACGAGGAGCGGTTCATCACCCCCGAGCTGAAGGAACTGGAGGAGAAGGTGCTCCACGCCGACGAGCGGCTCATGGAGCTGGAGTACGAGCTGTTCGTGGAGATCCGGCAGCAGGTCGCGGCGGAGGTGAGCCGCATCCAGCAGTCGGCGCGTGCGGTGGCGGAGCTGGACGTCCTGGCCTCCTTCGCCGAGGTGGCCAGCCTCTACGGCTACTGCCGGCCGCTCATGGACAGCTCCACCGTGCTGGAGCTGAAGAACTCCCGCCACCCGGTGCTGGAGCGGGTGATGCCGGAGGGCTCTTTCGTCCCCAACGACCTCTACCTCGACACCAGCGAGAACCGCCTCCTGCTCATCACCGGGCCCAACATGGGCGGCAAGTCCACCGTGATGCGCCAGGCGGCCCTGGCGGTGATCCTGGCCCAGGCGGGCTCCTTCGTGCCGGCGGAGTCGGCGCACATCGGCCTGGTGGACCGGGTCTTCACCCGCGTCGGGGCGTCCGACGACCTGGCCACCGGCCAGTCCACCTTCATGGTGGAGATGACGGAGGTGGCCAACATCCTGCATGCCGCCACGGAGCGATCCCTGGTGGTGCTGGACGAGGTGGGCCGGGGCACGGCCACCTTTGACGGGCTCTCCATTGCCTGGGCAATCACCGAGTACATCCATCAGAACATCGGCTGCCGCACGCTCTTCGCCACGCACTACCACGAACTGTGCGAACTCGAGGGCATGCTGCCGGGGGTGAAGAACTACTCCGTCGCCGTGATGGAGAAGGGGGAGGAGATCATCTTCCTCCGGAAGCTGGTGCGGGGCGGGGCGGACCGCTCCTACGGCATCCAGGTGGGCCGCCTGGCCGGGTTGCCCTCCTCGGTGGTGGAGCGGGCCCGGGAGATTCTGGCCACGCTAGAGCAGCAGGAGGGCGAGCGGAAGAAGCGGCGGGAGCAGGCTGCACAGAAGCTCCGGCGTCAGCCGCCGGTGCAGCTCATGTTCTTCGAGCCGAAGAAGGACCCGGTCGTGGAGGAGCTCCTGTCGCTGAACGTGATGGCGCTCACGCCCATCGAGGCGCTGAACACGCTCTACCAGCTGCAGGCCAAGGCGAAGGAGAGCCGGTAGTGACGGCGGAAGCCCCCCGGAGGCAGCCCGGGGGGCTTCTCATCATGCGTCGGCGTTGCGCCGCGGGCGCAGAAGCGCTCTGGTGTACACCAGCAGGCCGGTGCGTGGCCCAGTTCGCGGACGAAGCCCACCGGGAACGCCTGGCCCCCCAGGAGCAGCGTTCCCGGAAGGCCACCACGCGCAGGCCGCATCCGCCCGAGTGGTAGATGCCGCAACGGGCTCCCCCCTGCGGCCGCCGGGGAGTGCTGGACTACGCGACCGGCTGCAGGAACCGCTTGATGATCATGATCTGCCCGTGGTGGGAGGCCATGTGGAAGGGCAGCATCCCCATGAAGAAGCTGACACGGGTGGGGCGCGCCGCTGCGGTCACGCTGCGCTCCAGGTCATCTGGAGTCAGCCCGCCCAGTACTCCCAGGAGGAAGGCCCGCGCGCGGTCGAGCTTCTCCGACAGCGAGTCGACGGTCTCGCCCGGGTCTGCCGCGGCGAGCGGTTGTCCCGGCTCGGGCGTGTAGCGGTGCAGGAGGACTGCGCTGCGCAGGCCGTCAGGTGCCCGGCGGCCTGCCATGACTTCTCCGACGTACACCTCGACGGCCGCCATGTGCACCGCCAGGGTGGCGATGCTGTTGGCCAGTCCCGGTGGAACGAAGGCCAGCTGCTCGGGGCTGAGCCCCCGGATGGCGTTCTTCACGGCCCGGAGCGTAAAGGCGAGCTGCTCGGCACAGGCGTGAGCCTCGGGAATCATGGTCTCAACCTCCTTCGGACGATGGGAAAGAATATTCTGCACACGTTAGCAGTATCCTGCGATGGGCCAGGAAACCACTGCCACAAAGCGCTCAGGGCCGGAGTCTGGCCCTGCACGCGGCCCCCGCTGTACCACGGCATCAGCATGCCAGCCCCGGGACATACTGACCTCTTGGCGGGCGTCGCCCGCGGTGCGGCGGCGCCGAAGACCAAGCTGTGGAGGAGGGCATCACGTGGATCTCATTCCGTGGAATCCCCTGCGTGAGTGGGAGCGCATACGCACCCCACTGGACCGGTTCTTCGCCGACCCCGCGTTCGGCACGGCGATGACCTTCGGCAGTGCGGTGAACGCGTTCCCCGTCGAAGTGGTGGAGCAGGGCGGCGACGTGGTGGTGCGCTGTGAACTGGCCGGCATCGATCCCGAGGACGTGGAGGTGAGAGTCACCGACCAGGGGGTGACCATCCGGGGCCAGCGGAGGGCCGAGGAGGTAGAGCGGCAGGGCGGAACGTTCCGCTCAGAACGCTTCTACGGCAGTTTCAGCCGCACCGTCAGCTTCCCGGTGCCCGTGGACAGCGATCAGGCGCGGGCCACCTTCCGGCACGGCCTGCTGGAAATCCGGGCGCCGAAACGCAATCCCGACGCGGGCCGGGACGGGCGCCGCCTCAACATCGAAACGCCGCACTGAGATGAGAAGACCGGGGCAGGTGCGGGCCCCGGCCCTTGCGCGTTTTGGGGACGGACAGATTCGGCGCACCGACCCGGGTTCGGAGGAGGTCTTCCGGCCCCGGGGGAAAAGCTGCCTGGCCTTCACGTGCGCCGGGGCGGGAACGGGTACGCCAGGCCACAGAGCGACCGGCGACCGCCGCCACCACGGTGCGGTGGCAGACGACGATTACGTGCTCCCGGTCCACGTACCGCGGCAGCACGCCCAGAACGCGCCGGCGCACCTGCGAGAGCGGCTCCCACCCGCGGGTCTGCCCCCTGCCGCCCAGTCCGCCGTGAAGGCGCACGCCTGGGAAAATCGGTCGGCGGAAACGCTTGCCTCGGAAGGCGAGACATGCCACAATGTCTGGGTGGGGAGATCCCCTGGAGGAGTGAACTATCGCGTGTTTACCTGGTGGCAATGGCTTCTCATCGTCCTGGCCGCACTCGCACTTGGCTACGCCATTCTCTGGCAGACACCCTGGTTCAAGGTTCGCAAGTATGCACTGGATCTCAAACGGCTCTACGATAAGCACAAGCTGCAGGAGAAAGCGCAGCAGGCTCAGGCCCTCGGCCAGAACCCCAACATGAACCCGGTGCTCCTGCGCAAACCGCTCAGGGAGATCATCTCCACCTACGAGGCGCTCATCGCCGACATGAACAAGCTCAAGGTTCCACCGCGGGCCAAGACGCTCCATGAGCTTTCGCTCGCGGCCGCCAAGGATTCGCTGGCGATGTACCAGATGGCCGCTGTCGGCGGTTTCCGCCAGAAGGCCATCATGGAGAAGATGAAGAGGGTCCAGCGGCTGCAGGAGCAGATTCAGGCCGAGACGGAGAAGCTGTACGGCAAGCCCAAGGAACCGAAGAAGAAGAAGTAAGCCCAGCGGCGGCGGCCTCCGGCGTGGAGGGCGCCGCCGAACTGTGACCGGGACGGCCAGGCCCGGGAGGGAGGTGACCCGATGGCAAAGATCCACCTGCTCGACGAGCGCACCGCCAACCAGATCGCCGCCGGCGAGGTGGTCGAGCGGCCGGCCAGCGTGGTCAAGGAGTTGGTCGAGAACTCCCTGGACGCCGGCGCCAGGCGGATCGTGGTCGAGGTGAGCGGCGGCGGGCGGGACCTGGTGCGGGTCACCGACGACGGCACGGGCATGCTGCCCGAAGACGCCCGGCTGGCCCTGCAGCGGCACGCCACTTCCAAGATCCGGAGCGCAGACGACCTCGCAGCCATCACCACCATGGGCTTCCGCGGTGAGGCGCTGCCCTCCATCGCGGCCGTGGCCCACCTCGAACTGATCACCCGGCCCCACGACCAGCTGGCCGGGTACCGCATCCTCGTCGAGGGCGGCCGCGTCGTCGCAGAGGGAGAGTGCGGCTGTCCCCCCGGCACGCGGGTGACGGTGCAGAACCTGTTCTACAACGTGCCGGCGCGGCTCAAGTACCTGAAAGCCAACGCCACCGAGATGAGCCAGATCGGCGACATGCTCACGCGGCTGGCCCTCGCCAACCCCGACGTGGCCTTCCGCTTTCACAGCGGCGCCGCCCAGGTGTTCGCCACCCCCGGCACGGGCGACCTGATGGCCGCCATCACCACCCTGCTGGGGCGCCAAATCGCCAGGGAGCTGATCCCGGTCGAGTACCAGGACGACGCCGCCCGAGTCTGGGGCTACGTCGGGCGGCCGACCATTGCGCGGGCCGGACGGAACCACCAGTATTTCTTCGTCAACCGGCGCGCCGTGCGCACCATCGGCGCCCGCTACGCCCTGGAGGAGGCCTACGCCCACCTGCTGCCAAACAACCGCTACCCGGTGTGCATCCTCTTCATCGAGGTAGAGCCCCGGGAGGTGGACGTGAACGTGCACCCCACCAAGGCGGAGGTGCGCTTCCAGCGCGACCGGGAGGTGCGGGCGGCGGTGTACCGGGCCGCGCGCGAGGGCCTCGGTGCGGCGCTCCTGATTCCCGGCACCGAGGTGACGCCCGACGGCGAGGTGCGGGTGCCCGACCGGGCGGGGGAGAAGGCCGCCCTGCAGCGAGGGTGGCTGCCCCCTGGCGCCCACCGCCCCGGAGAGGGGGGAGGCCGGGCCGCCCCCCCGCCCTGGCAGGTATCTGCCGGGCAGCCCGGCGTGCAGACTAGCACCAGGGAGGCCGCCATGCCCTATGGGGCGTCTCCTGCATCGTCGGGAGGAACGGGGGCGACAGAGGGGCGGGCGTCGGCTGCCCCGAGGCACGCTGACCCCAGGCCGGTCGAGCCGCTGGGACAGCTGCCCGCCGGCGGGCTGCAGGCGTTCCTGGCGGGGCGGGCGGCGGAGGAGACCGGCGCGGCGGCCGGGGTGGCGCAGGCGGAGCTGCCGCCCACCGATCTGGTGCCGCATCCCACCGACCCGGCCGGCCTGATCCGGGCCCTCCGGCCCCTTGGGCAGGTCCACCGGACGTACATCGCCTGCGACGGGCCCGAGGGACTCTACCTGATCGATCAGCACGCCGCACACGAGCGCATCTTCTTTGAGCGGCTCTACCGGGCGGCGGAGGAGGAGACGCCGGCCTCGCAGCCGCTGCTTTTCCCCATCACCCTGGACCTGACGCCGGCCCAGATGGCCATGTGGTTGGAGAACGCCGCCATCTTCGCCGAGAGCGGCTTCCAGGCCGAGCCTTTCGGCGGCAACACGCTGCTCATCCAGAGCGTGCCCGCGGGGCTGGGGCCGGACCACGTCGCCCGACTCGTCTCCGACTTCCTGGACCGCCTGCAGGAGGAGCGGGTGGCCCCCGGCACGCCCGTCACGGAACGGCGCCGGCGGGTCGTGGCCGCCATGGCGGCCTGCAAGGCGGCCATCAAGGCGCGCGACGCACTTCAGCCCGAGGACGTGGCTGCGCTGCTCAGCGACCTGGCAGCCTGCGAGTCGCCGGCCACCTGCCCCCACGGGCGGCCGACGATCATCTGCGTCCCGGTGGCGGAACTGGAGAAGAGGTTCAAGCGGTGAAACTGCCACTTCTGGTGTTGGTGGGCCCCACCGCGGTGGGCAAGACCGAACTCTCGGTGCGGGTGGCCCGGGCGGTGGGGGCGGAGATTATCTCCGGCGACTCGATGCAGGTCTACCGGGGCATGGACGTGGGCACGGCGAAGATCCGGCCCGAGGAGATGGGCGGCATTCCCCACCACCTGATCGACATCAAGAATCCCGACGAGGACTTCTCGGTGGCTGAGTTTCAGGCCCGGGTCGACCGCCTGGTGCGGGAGATCTACGACCGCGGCCACCTGCCGATGCTGGTAGGCGGCACCGGGCTGTATGTGCGGGCGGTGGTGGAGGACTACACCTTCACCGAACTCGACCCCGACCCGGAGCTGCGCGCCCGGCTGCGTCGGGAGGAGGCCGAGCGAGGGCCCGGCTATCTGCACGCCCGGCTCGCCGAGGTGGACCCCGTCTCGGCCGCCAGGCTCCATCCCCACGACATCTTCCGTATTGTGCGGGCGCTGGAGGTCTACTACCTGACGGGCGTGCCCATCTCGGCCACGCAGACCGCGGCGCAGTCAGAGCCCCGGTACGACGACCTCATGGTCGGGCTGACGATGAACCGGCAACAGCTTTACGCCCGGATCGACCAGCGGGTCGACGCGATGCTTGCCGCCGGCTGGGTGGAGGAGGTCCGGCGCCTCCTGACGCGCTACCCGCCGCACCTGAAGCCAATGTCGGCCCTGGGATACCGGGAGCTCGTGCTCTACCTGCGCGGGCTCCTGACCTGGCCGGAGGCGGTGGCGCTGATCAAGCGGAACACCCGCCGCTTTGCCAAGCGCCAGTTCACCTGGTTCCGGCGGGAGCGCCGCCTGATCTGGCTGGACGTGACGACCCCCGAGGCCCGCGACCGGGCGTTTGAAGAGATCGTCAGACTGGTGAAGGTGAAGTGGCCCTGTAGAGAGAGGAAGGGGCGGATTCAGTGAGCAAGGTGCAGGGTAACCTCCAGGACAGCTTCCTCAACCTGGTGCGCAAGGAGAACATCCCGGTTACGGTGTTCCTGGTGAACGGGTACCAGTTGAAGGGGTACATCCGCGGCTTCGACAACTTCACGGTGGCGGTGGAGTTCGAGGGAAAGGTTCAACTGGTCTACAAGCACGCGCTGTCCACGATTCAGCCGGTGCGCCCGCTGCCGGTGACCATCGCACAGCTGATGGCCGGCGGTGCGGCGCAGGAACCGGAAAGCGACTGAGCGGGGCCGCCCTCGGGGCGACCCCCTCTGGTTTTCCTAGAGGCGCAGGCCCGCCCGCGCCTGGGCCACCATCCCGGCGACGGCCTCCTCCAGATCTGCGCGGGTGATGGTCATCAACTCGTCGCGGGTGGGGTCGGGCTTCTGCACCAGTCGCAGCGCCTGACAGCGGATGGCCCGCTCCGTCAGGTTGCGCACTGCCCGGGCGTTGCCCTGCTCGCCCGCCGTCAGCCACCCGCCCCCGCGCAGGATCTGGCGCAGCGCAGCACGGGCGTCGGGGGCGAGCTGGTAGTCGCGGCGGCGCAGCATCAGGTCGGCGATGGCCAGGAGCTCCTCCGGCGTGTAGTCGGGGAAGTGGAGCATCAGCGCGAAGCGGGAGCGCAGACCCGGGTTCTGGCGCAGAAACCAGGCCATCTCTTCGGGGTAGCCGGCCAGGATGAGGATCAGTTCGCCCCTGTGTTCCTCCATGGCCCGCACGAGGTGGTCGATGGCCTCTTTTCCGAAGTCGCGCTCGCCGCCCCGGGCCAGACTGTACGCCTCGTCGATGAAGAGCACGCCACCCAGCGCCCGCCGCACCACGTCCCGGGTCCGCTGCGCCGTATGGCCGATGTACTCTCCCACCAGGTCGGCCCGCTCCACCTCGACCAGGTGCCCCTTGGGCAGAACGCCCATCTCCTTGAACAGCCGGCCGAGGAGCCGCGCCACCGTGGTCTTGCCCGTGCCCGGGTTGCCGGTGAAGATCATGTGCAGGCTGGTGGGCTCGCTGGCCAGACCGGCGCGAGCCCGCTTGAGCTGGATCGTCACGTAGGCCTGGAGTTCCCGGACCAGCTGCTTCACCTGGCCGAGGCCCACCAGCCCCTCCAACTCGGCCACCACCGCCTGCACCCGGCGCCGCCGCTCCTCTTCGCTCTCCGCCCTGGCTTTGGCCTCCGCAGCCGCGCCCGCGCGCTGCCGCCTGAGCTCCATCGCCATCTGCAGGGCGTCGGCGGGGGTGATCTCGCCCGCCCGCAGCCATCCGCTGATTTCCGCGTAGCGCTGCGGCCGTCTCCATCTGGCCATCGCTCTCCCCCTCTTGGCAAGCATACGCAGCCCGCGCGGCGATCATCATGCGGGGCAGCGGCGATTCCGAAAAGTGGAGCGAGAGGCGAGAACTAGAAGCTTGGTCCTAGCCAATACAAAGGCCGGGGGGTGTGGTATACTATTGGCAGGATAGGTTGCCACTCCGTTCCCAGGGCGGAGTGGTTACGCGTGCGTGCCTGCGCCGGGGAGGGCGTTCAATTCTCGCGGGAAAGGTTGTGAGATCGTGGTTCGCGCCAGGCCACCTTCGGAAGCAGAGCGAATTCGCGCGCGGGTGGCCAGCCGCCTGCGCGTGCTGGACGAACTCCTCAACACCGAGATGGAGGAGTACTTCTCCAGCCCGGGTAGCGCCGGCAAAGCATACAGCGTCCGACCGCTCCTGCGCCGCTACGTCGAGGCGGCCACGCAGCTGCTCGACCGGCTCGAGGAGCAGCAGGCCGAGGGCGGGCTGGACGTCGTGCTGATGGACATCCCGGTCACGCTGGTGGACGAGAGCGACGGCACCGAGGCCGTGTACGTGGTGGTGGGGCCCGCTGAAGGGGATCCGGCCAAGGGCTACATCTCCTGTCTCTCACCGCTCGGGCTCGCGCTGCTGATGAAGCGTGTGAACGAGCGGGTCGTGATCGATGCCCCCGGCGGGCAGTTCAGCTACCGCGTTGCGGCCGTGGGTACGGAGCCGATCGACATCTGAGGAGGCGGCGGGGTCAGCCCCCGCCTTTTGCGCGCCTGTCGGCGGCGGCAGGGAAACCCGAAGGTGCCAAGGGGCCTGTCAGGCCACGGTTTGCCCATCTGCTGGTGGCTTGGTGCCGGTGGTGTGGTCCATCGGGCGATTCGGGCCGGGCGCCTTGGTCGTAGTCCCTGGCTATGGCCGGCAGCCGAGTGCCAAGACGGTGCAGGACCGCGCACCCCTGCAAAACGGGCGCCGCATCGACCGCGGCGCCGCTATTGTTTCGGTTCGGCCAGCCGCAGGTGAGGCGCAACTCTGCCTTTCGAGAGGAAGAGCCCCTCACTTCGGCGCCCCGGCTTGTCTCCATCCTGGCCGAAGGGACTAAACGCTGTAAGCTATTCGGTGCTTTCAGAAGCGGGCACCCAAGGCGGATGGCGACTATGTGATTCACTCAAGTATGCTCGAACCAGAACTTCTGCAGGGAGGTGCACTTCTTCTTGGTTTGGGTTCAACTACTCGTCGTACTAGTCTTCCTGTTCCTGGGTGTCCGCCTTGGCAGCGCCGGCATCGGCCTGGCCAGCGGCGTCGGCCTCGCTGTACTCGTCTTCGTTTTCAAGCTGGAACCGACTTCGCCCCCGATCGACGTCATGCTCATGATCCTGGCAGTCGTCTGCGCCGCGGCCGCCATGCAGGCGGCAGGCGGCCTGGACTACCTGGTCAAGCTGGCCGAACGGCTCCTGCGGAGCAACCCGAAGTACATCACGTTCCTCGGCCCCATCGTGACCTACACGTTCACGTTCTTCGCCGGTACCGGCCACGTGGCCTACTCCGTGCTGCCGGTTATCGCTGAGGTGGCCCGTGAAACCAAGATCCGCCCGGAGCGTCCGCTCTCGATCTCGGTTATCGCCTCGCAGTTCGCGATCACCGGCGGCCCGATCTCGGCGGCCATGGTGGCCATGCTGGGTCTGACCGAGAGCATGGGCATGACGCTGCCCAAGCTGATGCTGATCACCGCCCCGTCCACCTTCCTCGCCTGCATGATTACGGCTTTCATCTGTAACTTCATGGGCAAGGAGCTGGAGGACGATCCCGAGTACCAGCGGCGTGTCAAGGAGGGCCTGATTCCGCCGGTTCGGCCGAAGTCCCTCGAGGAGCTCAAGGCGTACAAGCCCGAGCCCGGCGCCATTCCTTCGGTTATCATCTTCCTGGTCGCCGCCGTACTGATCGTCGTTCTGGGCGCCGTCCCGTCGCTGCGGCCGACCTTCGCCAGCGGCTCGTCCCTGCAGATGTGGCACGCCATCTGTATCGTGATGCTGGTGGCCGCCACGGTCATCCTGTGGGTCTGCAAGTGCGATCCCGGCCAGATCGTGAAGGGTTCGGTCTTCCAGGCCGGCGCCAACGCCCTGATCTGCATCTTCGGCATCGCCTGGGCCGGCGACACCTGGTTCAACGGCAATCAGGCCGTGATCACCGAGCAGCTGGGCACCGTCGTCCAGTCCGCCCCGTGGCTCCTGGCCGTCGTGCTGTTCTTCTTCTCGGTGCTGGTCAACTCCCAGGCCGCGACCACCCGGGCGATCATGCCGCTGGGCCTCGCCCTGGGTATCCCGGTGCCCTTCCTGGCGGCCATGTTCCCCGCCGTGAACGGCTACTTCTTCCTGCCGAACTACGGCCCGATCATCGCCGCCATCAACTTCGACTCCACGGGCACCACCCGCATCGGCAAGTACGTGCTGAACCACAGCTTCATGATCCCCGGTCTGATCGCCATGGTGCTCAGTGTGGTCTTTGGCTTCATCATGCAGGCCATCGTCTTCTAGCACGGTGCACGTTGCCGGCCCTTCCCGCCATGGGAGGGGCCGGTTCTGTGTTCCGCAACCTGAGCTTTCCGGAGTGCGGCAGCCCTGATGCACGTTTTCCCTTCTGCCAGTGAACTTTTCGCCCCCCGCAGGCGTCGGACCGGCAGGTGATGCAGATGAACAGAGGACCTTTCCTCGAAATGCAGCATGTTGCAAAGGCCTTCGGCGGGCGGCGGGTGCTTACCGACCTCAGCCTGGCCGTCGGCCAGGGCGAGATTGTGGGCTTCATCGGCCCCAACGGCTCGGGCAAGACGACCACCGTGCGCCTGCTCACCGGCGTGATCAACCCCGATGCCGGCATCATCTCCGTGGGCGGTTACGACCCGCGGTGCGACGGCGAGGCGGTGCGCCGCATGGCCGGGGTGCTCACCGAGTCGGCGGGGCTTTATCCGAACCTCACCGGCCGGCAGAACCTGCAGTTCTTCGCCGACCTGTACGGGGTGGGTGAACCCGGGCGGGTCGACGCCCTGTTGGAGCAGTTCGGCCTGGCGGATGCGGGCGACCACAGGGTGGGCACCTACTCCACGGGCATGAGGAAGCGCCTGGGGCTTGCCAGGGCACTGCTGCACCGGCCCCGGGTGCTCTTCCTGGACGAGCCCACCAACGGCCTCGACCCGGAGGGCATCCGGATGGTCCTCGGCTACATCCGGGAGCTGAACGCGCGGGAAGGTACCACCGTGATGATCTGCTCCCACCTGCTCAGCCAGCTGGAGCAGGTCTGCCACCGCTACTTGTTCCTCCAGGGGGGCAGGGTGGTGGAGCACGGCACCCTCGCCGAGCTGGAGGCCCGGTACTTCCCCACCGTCACCCTCGAGGTGGAGACGGACCTCACGCTCGGGGAGAGTCACTACCACGGCATCCCGGCGCGGCAGGTCGGGCCGGGGCGCATCGCCTTCACCCTGCCCGGTCGGGGCGACGTGCCGCTCCTGCTGCGCCGCCTCGCCCAGGAAGCGGCCGTCTACAGTGCGGTGCCGGTGCACCGCGACCTGGAGGCGCTCTACTTCAAGATCAGGGAGGGTACGGCGCATGAATAGGAGGGCTGTGGTCGCCATCGCCCGGAAGGATGTCCGCGCCATCACCGCCAACCTGCAGGTGTGGCTGCCGATGCTGATCGTGCCGCTGCTCTTGGGGATTGGCCTCCCCCTGGGGCTGGTCCTGGCCTTCCGCTTCGGGGTGGACAAGCTATCGCCTGGGGACGCGGCGACCATGCTGCAGTGGGCGGAGAAGCTCCCGGCCGGCGAGCTGGGGGCCGTGCTCACATCCCTCACCGGGCTGGACCAGAAGCTGATCTACCTCACGGCCAACTACATGCTGGCCCCGTTCTTCCTGATGATCCCGCTGATGGCCGCCTCGGTCATCTCCGCCGACTCCTTCGCCGGGGAGAAGGAGCGGGGCACGCTGGAGGCGCTGCTCTTCGCCCCGGTGGACGTGCTGTCGCTGTTCGCAGGCAAGGTGCTGGCGGCGTTCGGGCCGGCGATGGCGCTGTCGCTGGGCACCTTCGGCCTCTGCGCCCTGGCGCTCAACGTGGCCGCGTGGCCGCTCTTCCACCGGATCTTCTTTCCGCAGCTCAACTGGCTGCCGCTGATGCTCCTGGTGAGCCCCGCCGTGGCCCTGATGGCCGTCCTGATCAACGTGTTTGTGAGCGCGCGGGTGGCCACCTTCCAGGCCGCCTACCAGATGGGCGGCATGGTGGTGCTGCCCGTGTTGCTCCTGGTGGTGGGGCAGGCGACCGGCGTGCTCGTGATGAGCGGCTTGGTGGTGACCCTGGTGGGACTGGTGGTGGCCGCCGTCGACCTCGTGCTGCTCTGGCAGGTGCTCCGCCACCTGAACCGGAACCAGCTCTTCGAGAGCCAGGTCCGCTGAAGACGGCTCAACTTCCCCAGACCGGCAGGTGATGGCCCATGGACGACCCCGAGCTCATCCGGCAGGCGCAGCGCGGCGACCAGGTCGCCCTCGCCCGCCTGCTGCAGCAGCACTACCTGCCGGTGAAGAAGTACCTCGTCACCATCACCTTTGACCGCAACCTCGCCGAGGACCTCACCCAGGAGACCATGATCCGGGCGATCGAGCGCATCGGCCAGTTCCAGGGGCGCGCCGCGTTCAGCACATGGCTTTGCAGCATCGCCACCCGCCAGTACCTGGACTGGCTCAGGCGGCAGAAGCGGGAGCGAAGGCTGACGGAGCGGGCGGCGGAGGAGGGTCTGCACGGGCGGCAGGAGCCGGCGCCCGAGGTGCAGAGCGTCGTGGCCGCACTGCAGGCCCTGCCCCGGGAGGTTGCGCTCTGCGTGGTGCTGAAGCACTACTACGGCTACACCTACGAGGAGATTGCCGAGTGGATGGACATCCCGGTGGGCACGGTGAAGTCGCGCATCTTCAACGCCGTGCGAGCCTTGCGAAAGGGGCTGGAGCAGGATGGGGCATGACGGCAATCAGGCGGAGGAGGCGTGGGAGAGGGCGCTGCGAGAGAGCCTCGACGGCCTCGCCGGGCCGGTGGACCGGGAGAGCCCGCCCGAGCTGGGTGCGCTCCTGCTGCTGGTCGGCGACGTGCAGCGGGCCCAGCGGCAGGCGCTGCAGCGGGACCTCCTGCGCTTCCTGGCTGCGGCGGCGCTGATCGTCGCCGCCGGGCTGTGGGCGCTGGCGCGGTTCCCGCTCTACTACCTCGCAGCCCAGGGAGCGATGGCCGTGGCGCTGGCGGCCGGGGCTGCGCTGTGGCAGGCGGATGGGAGGAGGACCCGTCATGAATGAGGCCGCACAGCTTCGCTGGTGGGCCTGGGTGCTGATCGCCCTCCTTCTGGGCACCCAGGGGGTCTGCCTCTTCCTGGACAGCCGCCGGCGGGGGGCGCGAGCCTGGTTCTGGGGCCTGCTGGGTCTGGTCCACTTCCCGATGTCGAGCCTGGTCTACTGGCTGCTGGTGGTTCGGCCGAAGCGGCGGTAGGGCGCCGTTCTGGGGCGGTCGGCCCGGGGGGATACTCCTCTCCTGGGCGCTGCCCTTTTCGCGCCGGGAGACAAAAGGTAGAATAGGCTCGGTGCGTCGTGATGACGAATATTGGAGGGTATGTTAGTTGAACATTTGGGAGCAACTCTTGCCCGACTGTCCGGCATCTATTGCGGCAGCGGCCTCCGCCGCCCTCGAGCGCGTCCGGCCCCTGTGGGCGCAGGTGGACGACCTGGTGCTGCGCAACCAGGCCCGGGTGCTGTCCGCCTTCCAGGAAGCAGGCGTCTCCGAGGTCCACTTCGCCGCCTCCACGGGTTACGGCTATAACGACATCGGCCGGGAGAAGCTGGACGAGGTCTTCGCCCGGGCGTTCGGCGCCGAGGCCGGACTGGTGCGCATCCAGTTCGCCTCGGGCACCCACACCATCGCCACGGGCCTGTTCGCCGTCCTGCGGCCGGGCGACCGGCTGATCGCCGCTGCGGGCGCCCCCTACGACACCCTGCGGCAGGTAATCCACGGCGCCCCCGGCTGCCTCACTGAGTGGGGCGTGCGCTACGAGGAAGTGCCCCTCAGGCCCGACCTCACCGTGGACCTGGAAGGGGTCGCACGGGCGGTCCGACGGCCCGACGCACGCTGCCTCCTGATCCAGCGCTCCCGGGGCTACTCGCTCCGGGCGCCCCTCACCGTGGCCGAGATCGGGGCGATCATCCGCGTGGCCAAGGAAGCCAACCCGGACGTGACGGTACTGGTGGACAACTGCTATGGCGAGTTCGTCGAGGCGCAGGAGCCGCCCCACGTGGGAGCGGACCTCACCTGTGGCTCGCTCATCAAGAACCCCGGCGGCGGCATCGCCCCCACCGGCGGTTACATCGTGGGCCGGGCCGACCTGGTGGAGCGGGCCGCGGCGCAGCTATTCGCTCCGGGCATCGGCCCCGAGGTCGGGGCCAACGCGGGGGCCAACCGGCTGCTCTTCCAGGGGCTCTTCCTCGCCCCGCACGTGACGGGCGAGGCCCTGCGGGGCGCGCAGTTCACGGCAGCCTTCTTCGCCCACCTGGGCTTTGCCGTGCGGCCCGCCTTCGACGAGCCCCGTTCCGACCTGGTGCAGGCGGTGGAGCTCGGCTCGCCCGAGGGGCTGGAGGCCTTCTGCCAGGCAGTGCAGAAGGCCAGCCCGGTGGACGCCCACGTGCGGCCCGAGCCGTGGGCCATGCCCGGCTACAGCGACCCGGTGATCATGGCGGCCGGCACCTTCGTGCAGGGATCGTCCATCGAACTCTCCGCCGACGGGCCGATGCGGCCGCCATACGTCGCCTACTTCCAGGGCGGGCTGACGCGCGAGCACGTGATGCTTGCGGCCCTGCGCGCTGCGAACGAACTGGCTGCCGCGGGCGTCCTTAAGGTGTAGGCACCTGGTGCGCCTTGCGGAAGGAGTGGTCGGGTGGGCTTTCAGTGGATCGCCTTCTTCATCGCACTGGCGGTGATGCTGGTCGGGATCGCGGGCACGCTCATCCCTGCCCTCCCCGGGCTGCCCCTGATCTTCCTGGCCATGCTGGTCTACGGGGTGGTGGAGGGGTTCCAGGCGATGACCCCGGGCTTTCTGATCGTGGCCCTGGCGGTGGTGGTGGCCACGCAGGTGGCCGAGCACTACGCACGGGCGTGGGGGGCCAGGCGCTTCGGCTCGGGCCGGGCCGGCGCCTGGGGTGCCGTGATCGGGTCGCTGGTGGGCCTCTTCTTCATGCCCCTGGGCCTCGTGCTGGGGCCCTTCCTCGGCGCCGCCCTGTTCGAACTGGCAGCCGGCCGCTCGGGCCGGGAGGCGTTGCGGGCCGGCGTGGGCGGCCTCGTGGGAGTGCTGGGCTCGGTGGTCGTCAACCTGGTGGTGGCACTTGGGCTGACGGGGGCCTTCGTCTTCAAAGTACTCGTGTAGCGCAGGGGGCGACCCGCACGGCCCGGGTCTGCGGCCGTGCTGCGGGAGCCGCCCCGGGGCAGGCACCCATCCGAACAGACCGAGAGGCAAAAACAGGGCCCGGGTGGAAGCCGACGCTCCCACCGGGCCGATTTGCTTCCCACTCCGTAGAGCCATTCCGGCGCGTTAGTCCATCCGCCGAACCAGGCCGACCACCTTGCCGAGCACCTGACAGTCGGGCACGATGATCGGGTCCATGAACCGATTCTCGGGCTGCAGCCGGATGTGGTCCTGCTCCTTGAAGAAGCGCTTGACCGTGGCCTCGTCTTCGATCAGCGCAACGACGATATCGCCGTTGTTGGCGTGCTGCTGGCGCTTGACCAGCACCAGATCGCCGTCCAGAATGCCTGCCTCCACCATGGAGTCGCCCTGAACCGTCAGGAAGAAGAGCTCCGACTCGTCTGCCCGCACGAAATCGGCCGGCAGCGGGAAGTGTTCTTCAATGTTCTCCTGGGCCAGGATGGGCTGCCCGGCCGTGACGCGGCCCACCACGGGGACCGCGATGGTGCGGCGAAGCTGGGTGGTGCTCCCGTCCAGCACCTCGATCGCCCGGGGCTTCGTGGGATCGCGGCGGATATAGCCCTTCTCCTCCAGCCGGGTCATGTGCCCGTGGACGGTGGAACTGGAGCTGAGACCCAGGGCCTCGCCAATCTCCCTTACCGACGGCGGATAGCCCTTGGTGCGAATCTCATCCTTGATGAACTGCAGGATCTGGCGCTGTCGCTCCGTCAAGGCTTCCGGCATGCAGCGACACCTCCTGAACCGGGGCCGGGACCGCGGATTCACATGCATGGCCCCGCCCTGTCGTTCCGGCACACGGTCCGGTTGGCTAGATTGTACCACATGGCGGGCCGTCTGCAAACACCTGTTCGAAAAAATGCGCGCAAGGGGTTGACCAGAACATCCATTCGTGATACGCTGTATGCGAACACAGGTTCCGGGACTACCGGCGATCTGTTCGGGTGAGGGAGGGTTCTCCATGGCTGCGATTGCCCTGCAACCCCGGTATCGGAGGGTGCGGCGGCGCACTCCGAAGGCCGTGCGCCGGGCGCGGACGCTGGCGGTGCTGTTCACGCTCACGCTGGCCGCTGCCGTACTGCTGTTCCCCCGGCTCGTCCACACGGGCGCGCATGAACCGCCGGCAGGCGTCCACTACACCGTGGTTCAGGGAGACACGCTGTGGGGTATCGCCACCGCCTACGCAGGCGACCGCGATGTTCGGGAAGTGGTCTACCTGATCCGGCGGCTGAACGGCCTGCCGTCGGCCGAGATCCACCCGGGACAGGTCCTGTTCGTTCCCACTGAACCGGCCGGGCGCTGAAGGGGGAAGGCGAATGGCAGTGGTGGTGCAGAGCTTCGAAGGGAAGCTGCCCCTTGAGCTGTACGAACGGTTGCTCCGGTTGCGCCGGCGCCATGCGCAGGTGCTGCGCGCAGCGGCGGCGGGCGACTTCCGCGACGAGGAAGGGCTCCGGAACCTCAGCCGACAGGTGGGGCGATTGCTGGCGGAGGCGGCCCGCACCCCCGTGGAGGAACGGGGCGGCTTGCCCATGCTGGAGATCTCCCTGGCCGTGGACCGGCTCTTTCCCGAACTGCGGGCCTGGAACCAGCTGTACGCACGGCACTACCGCTCGGAGCGTCGGGCTGCCGGCTGGTAGGGCGCAAAGGAATGCGAATCGGGTCTACACCTGAGGGTGTAGACCTTTCCATATTCACCCGCTCAGCCGGAGACGGGATTGACCGGAGTGCCGAATTCTTTGTTATAATGAACCGAGCCTGCAAGTTTACGTGAGTCTATCACTATCCAGCCAGGTCCTGCAGGTGCAAGAGGACCGGAACGGGGACGGGGGGATGCACCGTGGTCTGTCCCGAGTGCGGCACGGCGCTCGTGCAGGGCGGGCGGTACTGCCACCACTGCGGGTGGGACACGCGCTTCACGGCGGCCGCGCACAAGAATGCGGCGGTCGGGCGGCTGCCCGCGTGGAAGCGCTGGGTTTCCGGCCTCTCCCTGGGCCTGATGGCCGCTGCGCTGCTGCTCGTGTTGCTGGTCCCGCGGACCGGGGCCGACACGGTGCCCCAGGTGGGCATGCCCGCACCGGATTTCGAGGCCGTCTCCCTGGACGGCGAGGCGGTGCGGCTCTCCGACCTGGCGGGGCAGCCCGTCGTGATCAACTTCTGGGCCACCTGGTGCCCGCCGTGCCGCAAGGAGATGCCCGACTTCCAGGCGGTCTATGACAAGTACAAGGCGCAGGGCCTGCAGTTCTACGCGGTGAACGTCGGCGAGTCGCGGGTGGCCGTGCGGGATTTCGCCGAGAGGCTGGGGATCGACCTCCCCATCCTGATCGACACCGACGAGAGCGCCCAGCGCGCCTACCGCATCGTGCCCATTCCCGCGACGTTCTTTATCGACCGCGAGGGCGTCATCCGCGGGGTATACCAGTATCAGATGTCGCTGATCCAAATCGAAGCGGAAGTCGCACGCCTGATGGCCCGCTGACGGGAGTCGATGCCCATGGCTTCGCCGAACCTGCTGGTCGTCTTTGGCGCCGGCGTGCTCTCCTTCATCTCGCCGTGCGTCCTGCCGATCTACCCTTCGTTCCTCAGCTACCTCACGGGCGTCTCGGTGGATGAACTGGCCGCCGGCACCCGCGCCGTGCGGGCCCGGGTGCTGAAGCACAGCCTGGCCTTCTTTGCCGGGTTTTCGGTGATCTACGTGGCGCTGGGGCTCACCGCCAGCGCCCTGGGTTCCTTCTTCTACAGCAGCCGCTCCTGGCTGCCGGTGGTGGGAGGCATCTTCATCGTCCTCATGGGCCTCACGCTGATGGGCGTGCTGCGCGTGCCGTTCCTGATGCGGGACACGCGGCGGCAACTGGTCAGCCGCCCTGAAGGGTACCTCGGCTCGGCGCTGGTGGGCCTCACCTTCGCGGCCGGCTGGACGCCCTGCATCGGCCCGATCCTGGGGGCGGTGCTGGCGCTGGCCGCGACCCACCCGGGGTACGGCGGGCTGCTGCTCCTGGCCTACTCGGTGGGCTTCGCCCTGCCGTTCGTGGCGATGGCCTATGCTCTGGGTTCCGTGCGCCGGCTGGCCCGGTACTCGCTGCTCATCGAGCGCGCGGGCGGCGCCGTCATGGTGCTGATGGGGGTTCTGCTGGCCACCGGGGGCATGGAACGGCTCTCGGCCTGGCTGATCGAGGTCACCGGCTTCACGGGCTTCTAGACCGTTGTTCCAAGTGGGGGGGAGGGCGGAGGTCCTCCCGGGCAATCGAGGGGGAGTGTTGCACTGGCCGCTGTCACTGCGACCCACTGTCCTGCCTGCCTGAAGCCAGTGCCGGAGGGGGCGCATTTCTGTCCTCACTGCAGACTGGCTCTGGGGGACCGGGAACCCGTGCGGCCGCCCGCTGGGCCCAACCAGTGGACGCTGCTTCTGGACCGCACGTGGGAGTTTTTCGCCTCCACGAAGGTGGCCGCCTGGATCATCGTGGCCCTCGCCGCTGCGGCGGCGCTGGGTTCACTGATCGAGCAGGAAGGAACCTACCCGGACTGGCGTCCGCCTGAGCTCTACTACCCCGCGCGCTACGGCGAGTTCTGGGGCAGCCTCTTCCTGCGGCTGGGGCTGACCCACACCTTCACGTCGGTGTGGTTCGTGGCCCTCGTCCTGATGCTGGTCGTGAGCCTCGTCATCTGCTCGCTGCACCGGCTCGTGCCCCTGCACCGGATGCTCACCCGGCCGCAGGTGTGGAAGCTGCCCCACTTCTTGCGCAAGCAGCAGGTGGTGCTGGAGACGCCCCACGCCCTGGCAGAGGTGGAGGCGAGGCTCAGGAAGGCCGGCTACCGCATCTACCGGGACCGGGAATGCCTGTACGCCGAGAAGGGGCGCCTGGGCCGGTACGGCCCCTACGTCCTGCACATCGGCCTGTTGGTGATCTGCTTCGCCGCCTTCGCCAACGCGCTGCCCGGGTGGAACAAGGCGGAAGACGTGTGGATTCCGGACGGGCAGACGGTGAAGGTGCCCGGCACGAACTTCGCCATCACCAACCACAAGTTCACCATCGAGTTCTACGAGAACGGAACGCCGTCCCGTTACGCCACTGACGCCTCCATCATCGCCGACGGGCAGGAGGTCCTCAGGCAGACGATCGAGGTCAACCACCCGCTCGCCTACGACGGCTGGGAAATCTACCAGGTCTCGTGGCGGGAGGAGCCGGGGGTCGCCCACCTGCGGCTCGTCCACGAAGAGACCGGCCAGGTGGTGGCCACCGTTCCCCTCGACCTGCGGGACCCGCAGCCCGAGTACCCCATCGAGGGCACGAACCTGAAGCTGGCGGTGCGCACGTACCTGCACGACTTTACGGTTGACCCGGTCACCCAGGAGCCTGCCAACGCCTCGTACGAAGTGCGCAACCCGGTGCTCATCGCCGAGGTGGTCACGGCGGACACGGGGCACGTGCTCGGCCGGATGGGCCTCTCCATCGCAGGCAACATCGGCGTGGTCAACTTTGGCCCGTACTACCTGGACGTGGAGCGGGTGGACATCCGCCGGTACACGGCGCTGAGAATCCAACAGGACAGAACGGTGCCATACATGTACGCCGGCCTGGCCATCGTGTTCATCGGCATGATCATGTCGTTCTTCATCTATCACTGGCAGGTCTGGGTACGTGCCGAGGAGGGTGGGGTCCTCATTGGGGCTCGTGCACACAAGAATCGCTTTGCCCTGAAGCGCGAGCTGCGGCGCCTGTTCGGTACATCCCGTGGGGAGGGGATGGAGCGGTATGACACTGCCTAACGAGTTCCTGATCGAGGTGGCTCAGTGGCTCCTGTTCGGCGCGTTTGCGGCGTACCTCCTGGCGTTCGTCCTCTACGGTGCTGGCACGATCGGCCGGCAACTCTCCAGGGGAACGAAGTTCCAGCACACCGCAGGCTGGGGTACGGTCGCCAACGTGGTGGGCGTAACCCTGCACGGCCTGGCCATCCTGGCCCGCTGGCAGGGGTCCGGCTTCTGGCCCACCTCCAACATGTACGAGTTCATCGGCTTCATGGCGTTCTCCAGCATGGTGGCCTATCTCGTTCTGCACCGCATCTACCGCATGTACGTGGTGGGTGCCCTCGCCACGCCGGTGACCCTGTTTCTGCTGGCCTACTCCTATGTCTTTCCGCGCGAGGTCACGCCGCTGATCCCGGCGCTCAACACGATCTGGCTGCCGCTGCACGTCAGCCTGGCGGCGCTGGGTGAGGGCTTCTTCGCCGTAGCGTTCGTCGCCGCCCTGCTCTACCTTCTGCGGCTCAGGGGCATTGAACTGGCGCAGGCCCGGGCGGCGGAACAGGCAGCCGCCACCGCGGAGACCACGGCCGCGGGCGGGGGCGCCGCACCGGGGATGATTGCGGCCGGCGGTGCGGTCGGGGTGGCGGCTGTGCCCCTGTCTGCACAGCAGGCCAAACACAAGTGGGAAGAGGTCCTGGGCGTTCGCCTGCTGGAGGGCGTCTTCTACCTCATCCTGGTGATGGTCGCGTTCTTCCTGCTGGCGGCGGTGTTCCGCCTCCTGGGGGCGGAGTGGCAGTTCGTGGGCGCCACTTACCATCTGCCGCCCATCATCGGGCCGGTTGGGGCCGAGGTGGGGGAGAAGGGCACGTTCTGGGGCATTCCGCTGCCTCTGGTCGTGGTCTCCGGCATGTGGAAAGGGAAACATCTGAACACCCTGCTGTACGCACTGGTCGGGGGCAGCCTGCTCTACGCGGCGGTGCGCCTCTTCATCACCCGCGGGCGCATCGGCGACGCCCTGGCCCTGCGGGTGAGCGGAGACCTGGAGCTCCTGGATGAAATCAGCTACCGGGCCGTGGCCATCGGCTACCCGATTTTCACCCTGGGCGGCCTGATCTTCGCCATGATCTGGGCGAAGCAGGCCTGGACCCGGTACTGGGGCTGGGACCCGAAGGAGACCTGGGCTTTCATCGCCTGGTGCGTCTACTCCGCCTACCTGCACTTCCGCATCACGTGGGGATGGGAGGGGCGCTGGTCCGCGTGGCTGGCCGTGCTGGGTTTCGGCGTCGTCCTGTTCACCCTGGTGGGGGTGAACCTCCTGATCGTGGGCCTGCATTCGTACGCCGGCGTCTAGCCGCCAGCCGCGAGACGCGCCGGCCCGACCCGCCTGTGGGGCAGGCTCGTCGCCTCTTGACCCCGCGGCCACGCCGGGGCACAGGCGCCAGCTCAGCCTCCCGCCAGCCGGACTCAGGCTCGCGGGAGGCGGCCCCGTCGGACCGCGGGAAGGCCGGTGAGACGATCACGCGACGAGCGTGACCCGCCGGCGCTGCACCGGCGCCCGCCGCCACGCCGTCTGGAGTTCCGCGTCGCTGCCGTAGGGCCGGTCCGGCACGCGGCGCACCGCCCACGTCAGCTCGATGCGCGGGTCGCGGAAGGGCCAGGGCTGTACCTGGAACGTAGCCTCGCCCGCACCCACGAGGTAGAGGTCGACCTCATCGCCTCCTGGCCGGAGCGGCACCCGACAGAGCAGTTCGCGGCGCACGTCTCCGGGACTCAGCATGCAGCTGTAGAGCGAAAGCGTGTCCCAGAGCTGAAACCAGCGGTAGTGCGTCCAGAGCACCCGGGGGTCGGGCTGAAGGCTGCGGAGCAGTTCGGCCTGCAGTTCATCCTGCTCGGCCAGGAAGCGGTCGACCGCCGCGCGAGAGGCGGGATCGACTGGGCGCTGGGGGATGTGCGGCAGGTGGCCGTACCGGTTCCGGTAGAGGCCCGTGCTGTGCAGGGAGGTGAGGAGGCCGGCGTACGGATGGGCCGCCCGCGCCCGCTGCACCGTGCGGGAGTGGGCCGCCACGTGCACGTCCTGGGGGATGTCGAGGAAGGAATATGGGCGCTGCGTCTGCGGGTTGACCCGCGGCGCCGCGTCGACCTCCGCCCAGCCTCCGTCGTGCAGTTCCGCCGCCAGGCGCACGGCGTCCGCCGGCTCCACCGGGGCAAACGGACCGCCCCAGTGATCCACCAGCTCGGCCGCAAGGCGCGCGTGTTCCACCTGCGTCGTGAGACAGAGTTGACCATCTTCGCGTTGGATCACCATCTCGCATACCTCCCTTTCCAGGTGCAAAGACTAGCGCCGACGCGTGGCAGCAAGCCGCAGCCAACTGCGACGGAGGTCGGGGAAGGGACAACCCTCTCCTTTTGGTTGACGGTCGGCGGTTCGAGGAGGATGCGGGCATGACGGTACACGGAGACCTGGAACGGGCGATCGCCATGGCGCAGGCGGCAAAGGGCAACTACCTGCTCTTCGCGTCCCAGTCGGAGGACGAGAAGGCCCACCAGGTGTTCAAGCAGATGGCCGAGGACATGGAGCGACATGTGATGATCCTCGAGTCGCGCCTCAAGTACTTGAGCCAGTACAACTCCCTGGTGGGTCAGGCGCGCCGGCAGCAGGGCGGGGCGCAGGAGGGCCAGGGACAGCAGGGCTCTGGCCAGCACCCGGGCCAAGGCGGCGGAAACTGGCAGAGTGGCGCAGGGGGCGGCCAGGCTGGGTGGCTGCACCAGGGGCAGGGGCAGGCGGCCGGACAGGACGGCGGCCTGGGCGGAGGTGCCGTCCAGCAGGCCAACAGCCCAGGCGGCGACGGGCAGGCCGCAGGCCGGGATGGCCAGGGTGGCTGGCCGCAGCACAGCCAGGGGCAGAACCCCGGCCAGAACGGTGGGTACGGCGGCGTCGACGGTCAGGGGAGCGGCCCGGGCGGTCAGGGCAACGGGCAGCAGCAAGAACAGGGGCAGTGCGGCCCGGGATGGGCCCAGCAGGGCCAGCCGCAAGGTCAGCAGCAGGGGCAGCCGTGATCGGAGCGTCGCACCGGAATCAAGCCCTTCCTGCAGGCGAGCATGCAGGCAGACCACCCGCCTGGGCGGAGGGGTCGGTGTGCGGATCGGCAGGAGCGCCGGTCTTGCAGGAGCACCCGAGTTCCAGGGCGAATTCTGCCGAGCGTTGGCCACACGCTTGCGCAGAAAGGATCGATGGTGCCCTTGCAGACATCCGAGTACGATCGGCAGCCGGCTGGGCGGAACGGAGCGCCGGAGCAGGGGCGCGCGGCAGAGCTGGCCGGCCGCCTGCTGGACTGGTACAGGACCCACGGCCGTGACCTGCCGTGGCGCCGCACCCGGGACCCGTACCACATCTGGGTCTCCGAGGTGATGCTGCAGCAAACCCGTGTGGAAACGGTTATCCCCTATTTCGAACGGTGGATCGCCCAGTTCCCCACGCCTGAGGCGCTGGCGTCGGCACCGCAGGAGCAGGTGCTGAAGGCCTGGGAGGGGCTGGGCTATTATGTGCGCGCCCGCAACCTGCAGGAGGCCGTGCAAGAGGTGGTGGCCCGCTACGGCGGGGCGGTACCCGACGACCCTGACGCCCTTGCCAGGCTGAAGGGGGTGGGGCCCTATACCGCCGGGGCCATCCTCTCCATCGCCTTCAACCGCCCGGTGCCGGCGGTGGACGGCAACGTCCTGCGGGTGATCGCCCGCCTCTACAACATCGCCGCCGACATCTCGCTGCCCTCGACCCGGCGGGTAATCACGGAACTGGTTCAGGAGATGATGCCCGAGGGGCAGGCCGGCGACTTCAACCAGGCCCTGATGGACCTCGGGGCCACCATCTGCACCCCGAAGAGCCCGAAGTGCCTGCTCTGCCCGCTCCGGGAGGGCTGCGAGGGCTGGAAAGCCGGCAGGGTGGGCGAACTGCCGGTAAAGGGCAAGGCCCGCGCCCCCCGGCCCGTGGAGCGGGTGGCGGCCGTGGTGGAGCACCAGGGCCGCCTGCTGATGGTGCGCCGGCCGCCCGGCGGACTGCTGGGCGGGCTGTGGGAACTGCCGGGAGACGACGTCCCCGCCGGTGCCGACGCAGAGGAGACTCTCCGCGCCATTTTCTGGAACCGATTCGGGGTAGAAGTGGTGGTGGGGGAGCACCTGACGGACGTCACCCACGTGTTCTCCCATGTGGCGTGGCATGTCCGGTGCTACCGGGCGGGGCTCGCGCCCGGTCACGAGATCCGGGAGTCAGCGGACGTCCGATGGGCGTCGCGCAGCGAGGTGGACGGCTTCCCGATGCCCACCGTGCAGCGCAAGGTACTGGCGGCGCTGCATGAAGGCCCGACCTCCCGGCGTAGGAATGATTAGTCCGGACACGAGTCCCGCCGAAACCGGGGGTGTGTGGCTTGAGCGACGAGATGGAGCGGCTCTTGGCTGACGCGCTGCGGTCGGACCGGCCGGTGCTGATCGACCCGTCGGAAGACGAGCTCAGGGCGGCGGCGGAACGCCTGCGGCAGGAGGGAAAGCTGACCTGCACACGTTGTCGGAAGGCGATTCTGGAGGAGGGGTTCATCACCCGCCGCATCAACTTCGGGCCGCGGCTCCAGGTGGTGGTACACCTGCACCCGGGCTGCGACGACGGCTCCCTGACGGACCCGCAGGAGGAACCGGTGGAGCGTGTGCGGGGCGACCGCGGCTGAGCAGCGGCGCCTGCACAGACAGGCCGGCTGCCCCCGCCTGGCGGAGGTGGCCGGCCTGCGGTCTCCCTGGCTCATCCGCGGCCACAAGGCGCGCCGCGGTGCCGTTTGCCGGAGCTGCCGGTCGTAGCCGACTGTAAACGGGCAGGCTCTCCTGTACCGTGTCAAAGCGATGAGGCCAACAGGATGTAAGCCTTGGATTGCTCCGGTGAACTCCACCCGGCCGCAAACTCTGCCGCCGACATCGCCGTTCCAGTCTGTAAGAACGTCGGTTGCGCCAAGCGTATAACGCCGGTCTGGACGCCGGGAGAGTGGGAGGAACCGCCCAACCCGGAGCCCGGCCGTCACAGAGATAACGTCCGATAATATATGTTATGTGAAGTAGCCAAGAGGGGGGCGTGCGCGGGGCCGACTGGTGCGGACGGCGGCCGACCCGGTCAGGCTCCCGTACAGGCAACCCCGCCGGTCGTACCATGAGCGACCCGTCCTGTTGTGCAGGCCACCGGAACCGGCGCGACGCACCCTGGCCAGCCGCGTCTGCACCGCCTACTCGTCAACTTCAAAGTGCCTCTGCGCCGTTAGAGGTAATCCCAGGTACGTGTACCGGATGGTCACGCGCCCCACGGAGGATATACCGCTCCCGTCAAAGGAATAGCGTGCGATCAGTCCATAGCTTTCTGCACTGCTGAATGTCCGTGAGTACGGAGAGCTGTCCGTTCGCCTGCTCTCCCGTTCGGGCGGTACGACCAGATCCGCCACGGGCACGAGGATGTAGCTGTTCTCATCGTACGGGTTATCTTGAACGCTGCCTGTCACCAGGTGCCCCGTATAGCTCATGGCCCCGACCACCCAGATCGGTTTGGCGGCGGCTTCTGGATCCCAGTCGATCTGGACTTCCCACGGAGGCGCCCCAAGGCCCTGTGCAGCCGGGACTTCACCGTGCCCACGGGCAGGTCCAGCCGCAGGGCGATCTCCTCCAGGCGCAGGTCGGCCAAGTACCGCAGCACCACTACCTGCCGCTGGCCCGCGTCCAGTTCCTCCATGAGCCCCCAGATCTCCCGGGCGACGATGGACGCCTCGGGTGGCGGCAGCGGGTCGGGCTCCGGCGCCGCCGTCGGGTCCACCGGCACGAGCCGGTTGCGCAGCCGCACCACGTTGATCGCCCGTTCACCACGATGCGCCGCATCCAGCCCGGGAACGCCTGCGCCCCGCCCTGCAGCTCCGGCAGGCTGCGCACCGCCGACTCCACGGCGTCCTGGAGGGCGTCCCAGGCGTCGGCATCGCGCCCGGTGATGGCCAGGGCGATGCGGTACAGCCGGCCCTCGTGCTCCTGCAGCAAGTGCAGAAACTCCTCCTGGGTCAGCATCCGTTCACCTCCACGGGTTCAGCTGGCGGCCGCCACCCACAGGACAAACAAGGCGGGCGAAAGGTTCCCGCCATGCGCGAAAAAAGGACCACCGTCGACTTCGGTGGTCCCACGCGTCGCGTCACGAGTTGGACTCCTCCTGCCGCTCCGGCGGCAGGGCCCTCCGGGTGCGGAAGTGCAGCCGGTAGCCATCGGTGAGCAGGTGAACCTTCAGGGCGTCGTGGCGGGCTTCGGGCGACGTGGTGCGCTCCCAGGGATCCAGCACCGTCACGGTCGCCTCGCCGACCACCCTGGCCTCGCCGTCGGCGACCAGGAGTGCGGTTCCGGCCTCCAGCCCGATCCCCAGCATTGCGGCCGCCTCAGGGGCCGTCATGGCGCCGGCCAGCCGGCTGAACCGCTGGGCGCTGCCCAGGCTGGTGTCGATCAGCAGGGCGGGCAGGATGCCCAGGCCCACCGTCACGCCCTGCTCCGACGGGTGCGGGAACACCCGGCTGCCAAGCAGTGCGGCGGCCCCGCCCATGCCCACCAGGAGCTTCCCTCCCTGCACGTGCTCCCGAAGCAGAGCGCCCGCCGCCGTGGCCTGCAGCACGTGCAGCCCGCGGGCAGGGCTGTCGCCGCAGAGGACGATCGCATCGTACTCCCGGAGCTGCGCCACCCACTCCGGGTCGGCGGCCTTCTCGCGGGAGTCCAGCAGGAACGGCTCCACCCGCTTCATGCCAAACCGAGTGAACGGCCGTGCCGCCGCGGCCGCGGCCTCCGCCGGATCCCCGCTGGCCGCTGCCGGCACCACCGCCACCCGGGCCGAACGCCCGCCGGCCAGGTGCAGCGCGGCCACCACCGCCTCGTCGGGCACGGGGGCTTCCCCCACCAGGATGACCGGACCCACCGGGTACTCCGCCAGCGACACGTCGAGTTCGCTCTCGGGCCGCCCGTCGGGGCGCCCGTTCTTCGCCCGCTGCGCCGCCGAGCGATGGCGCGCCAACCAGCCGCGCAGTCCAGCCTGGGGCACGACGATCGACTTCAGCAGGCTGGAGGACAGCTCCGAAGTGATGGAGCCCAGGCGTTCCAGGTTCACCGCGCGATCACCTCCTGTGGGTTGGCACTCCCTCTAACTCTATTGCGCTCGGCGCCTGCAAAGCCCTCATATCCAACGAATCTCCGCTTCATCTCCATCTGCCAGGGGTGTGATGAACTCCGCGTCCCGCCCGTTAAGCCGCATGATGAGCTGGTGCGTGCCGGGCTCCGGCGCAGAGGTGATGCCCGCGGCCACCAGCAGGTTTGCGAAGATCGGCGGCTCGTCCACGACGGTGACCGTGACCTCGTCGCCGGCGCGCAGGGGGTCGCCCGGGGCGGCCACCCGGCCATTGCAGCGCACGGTGACACTCCGCGCCGGCAGATGGTGCTCGCGGCCGTTCACCCGCACGCGCACTCCGTCGCCGCCGGCGACCCGCCCGGCCAGTTCGCCCGCCGTGAGGGGCGGCCGCTCCTGCACGGTCAGCCGGTCACCCGGCGCCAGCGGCTCCTCCAGCACGGACGGGCCGGGCGCGTGCCCGTTGTGCGCCACCACGTATCGCGGCCATTCAATGGCGCAGCGTTTGCCATTCAGTGTATACGAAATCGTTTCCCGTGTCGACGCGGCATCGACGCCCAGGCGCGCCAGGGCATCCGCCACCGTGCGCAGGGGCTGCACCTGCACGACGTCGTTGTCCCTGAGCTCCCGGTCCGGCTCCGCCGGCTGGCCGTTCACGGTGATCAGCGGCGCCAGCGTCACCAGCTCGCCGTTTACGGTGAGCTCCATCCGGCAGCCGGCCTCCGGGGCCACCTCCGCAACCGTGGCCCGCCCGGGCTGCCCCGGCGTGCCGGGTTCCACCTCGATGCGGTCCTGGTGCTGCACGGGCGTGTCCAGCCCGGCCGCCTCGCCGTTCACGCGGATGCGTGCCGGCCGCCCGAAGGTGCCGGGCACCATGCGCAGCTCGCCGTTGACCTTTACCGTCAGCCCCTTGCCGATGGCGCCCTGCAGGTCGCGAATCGAGACGCCCGCCGCCAGCAGTGCGTCGGCCACCGTGCGCCGGGTGGGGCGGAACAGCCGAACGCCGCGGCCGTTCACGTACACGTAGGTGAACCCCAGTGTCGAATGATCCCGGGCGGCCACGGCGATCCCGATCGGGGTAATCGCGTCGGGGCCCTTCAGCAAGCTCCGCGCCCCTTCCACGCCCTGGATCGCGTCGCGCCCCCGCACGGCCACCCGCTCGGCGGGCAGCCCCACCTCGGCCGCCAGGAGTTCCGCCAGCCCGGGCGTCATGGAACCCCCGCCCACCAGCAGGACGGCCTGGGGCGGCCGGCCGCCGTTCAGGGCGAGGATGCGGCGGGAAACCTCGGCCGCCAGCCGGTGCGCGGCCGGCTGCAGGGCTGCAATCAGGGCGTCGCGGCTCTCCCGCCGCGTGTGGCCGAGGATGTCGGTGAACTCGACGGAATCCGCTGTACTGATCTGCCGCTTCACCCGCTCGCCCACCTTGAAGTCCAGCAGGTAGGCCTCGGAGAGCGCCTCTGTAATTTCGTCGCCGGCGATGGGCACCATGTCGTACGCGAGCACGGCGCCCTTGGCCGTGAGTGCGATGTCAGATGTGCCGGCGCCGATGTCCACCAGCGCCAGGTTCAGGTGGCGCATCGAGGGCGGTACCGCCACCGCCAGGGCGGCGATGGGCTCCAGCGTGAGGGCCGTCATTTCGAGGTCGCACTGGTCCAGCACCGCAAGGAGCGAGTCGACCACGCCCCGGGGCAGGAACGTGGCGATCACGTCCACCTCCGCCACGGTGCCCCGTTGACCCACCAGGCTCACGAGCGGGAAGCCGTCCAGCAGGCAGCGTGTGACCGAGTGGCCCACGTAGTGGTAGTCCTGCGGGCTCTCACCCTCCCGCAGCACCTCGCTGAGGCCCGTCTGCGCCGCCTGGACGGCCTCCAGCTCCAGGCTGAAGACCTCCTCCGCGGTGAGCTCCGTCAGACCCGAGAGCTGCCGCACCGCGTGCCCCCGTACGGTGCGCAAGGCGCGTCCTGCCGCGGCGACGGCCACCTCCCGTAGCGACAGGCGGACCCGCTTCTCCAGCCTGGCCTTCACGCGCGCGACGACCTCGGCCACCGCCACGACGTCGTGAATCTGCCCGTCGAGCATCGTGCGCTCGGCGTGCTCCATCACTTCCGCCGCCAGGATCTTGAGGCCCTTCGGCCCCTGCGTGGTGACCAGGCCGGCCACCTTCCGCGTGCCGATGTCAAAGGTGAGCAGGGGGTGTGCCGACACCCGTCAGGACCTCCTTTCGTGCCAAGGCCTTACACACCGTGGCACAAAACATGGTAGGGTTTCGACAAAGCTATTCCTTGCTCCTTCAGTGGGCAGAAGGCGCTCCCTCGAATGTGACAATTCTCGACAGGTCAACGTCCTTGTTTCGCGGCTCTCTACTCGTTCGGGGTGCGCCGGCGCTGCCGTGGATTGCTAGACATAATGCGGCCGTGGCCCGCACACGCTATGGGCGTAAAAGCGAAGGAGGTGGCCTCATTGAGCAGGCCCACCGATCGCCTTTTACCGCATGAGCTCCTGGACCGCTTCAAGTGGGAGGTCGCCCGTCAGGCCGGCCTCTCCGACGAGATCGTGCAGCACGGCTGGCCCCAGATGAGCTCACGCGCCTGTGGCCACATCGGCGGCCGCATCGGCGGACGCATGGTGAAGGTGATGCTCAAGTACGCCGAGCAGGCCCTGGCAGACGGCTCCGCTACCCTCAGGTAGCGGGGCGCCACCAGGCGGGGGAGCGCGCCTCCCGCCGATGACATAGAACGAACAGGCCGGCGGAAGCCGGCCTGTTCCGCGTCAGGCGCCCAACGCCTGGTTGTAAGTCTGCAAGGCCTCGTCGGCCCGGCCCAGGCGCTCCAGGCAAGCGCCGATGGACCAGAGGTGCTGTCGATTGTTTGGATCGGTGGCCCGGGCGAGCCGGTAGGAGTTCAGCGCCTGCTCGTAGCGGCCCAGTGCGAAGTAGCACGCGGCCTGGTTCGCCAGCGCGGCCGCGTCGTCCGGGGCCCGCTGGAGGGCCTCGTCGAAGCAGGCCAGTGCCTCGCGGAACCGCCCGGTCTTCATCAGGAGCAGGCCCTTGTTGTTGAGGAGCGTGGGATCGCCCGGGGCCTTCTGCAGGGCGGTGTCCAGCAGGCTCATGGCCTCCGCGACCATCCCGCCCTCCACGAGGGCGGCGGCGAGGTTGCCCAGCGTGAGCGGCGACTCGGGGTCCAGCGCGCTGGCCAGACGGTACGACTCAATCGCCTCCCGGGTACGGCCGGCTCGCAGCAGGGAGAAGCCGACGTTGTTGAGCAGCGTCGGATCCGACGGCCGCAGCCGCACCGCTCGCAGCAGGGCGCGCAGGGCCTCCGCTGTCTCGCCGGTTTTCTGCAGCGCCAGCCCGAGATTCGCCCATACCGCACCGTCGGAACGCAGGAAGTGCGCGGCCTTGCGGTAGGCCTGCGTCGCTTCCTCCAGCCGCCCCAGTTCCTGCAGGCAGAGGCCCCTCAGGTTCCAGAGCGCGCCGCTGCGCGGCCGCCCTGCCAGGGCGCCGTCGATGAAAACCAGGGCGTCCTCCGGGCGCCCCTGGTTCAGCAGAAGGCGCCCCTTCGCCACACACAGCTCCGGCAGGTCGGGATTGAGCCGCAGGCCGGCGTCGAGGTGGGCGTGGGCCGCGTCGGCCATTCCCGCCCGCGCCAGGGCTTCCGCCAGCCACCGGCGAAGCATCGCGTGCTCGTGGTAGCGCTTCACCGCAGGTGCGAGGCACTCCACGGCCTCGCTCTCACCCTGCGCAAGGCGCGGGCACTGCACGAGCAGGACGCCGAGGCGGGCCGACAGGTCGTGCCGGTCCGGGTGGGCGGCGGCCAGGTGCCGGAGGCGGACGACGGCCGAGCCCACACGACCGGTCAGCAGCAGCAGTGCGACGACCGCCCAGCCCGCCGGCGGGCGCCGCTCCCAGGGAAGGGCCGCCAGGTCGGTGAGCAACCCGGTACCACGCTCCCGTGCGGGGCCAGGGGTAGCAGCTTCAGTCATAGCCGTTGCCTCCTGCCATTCAGACTGCTGCCCCAATATTTAGACCCCGAACGCGGCCATTCCTCCCAGCGCTGCCAGAAATCGGTCGACAAGCATGTCGTTACCTGTCGATACCGGTCGACCGCGTCGCCTCCTCCACCGGCGCAACCCGGTAGCCCTTGGCGCCGATCCGTTCCAGCAGCGGGGTTACCGCGGCAACGCCCGACGGTTCGTCCAGCGGCAGCATCACCACCGCACCCGGATAGAGACGGTCGCTGACCAGTTCGGCCAGACGTTCGGGCTCGACGCCCGGCATGGCGAACGTCGGGTTGGTCCAGAGGATCAGCCGCATCCCCTCCTCCTCGGCCAGGCGGGCCAGGGCCCGGTTGAAGCTGCCCAGCGGCGGCCGGAACAGCGTCGGCTCGATTCCCGCGGCAACCCGGAGCACTTCCCGGGCCATCTGTAGCTGGGTGCGGGCCACCTCAGGGCTCAGACCGCGCATGTCCACCTCCCGGTAACCGAGGCTGCCGATCCCGTGCCCCGCCGCGCGCAGGCGACGCAGGTCCGCCGCTCGGGCTGCCGCCTCCTCCGCCGTGACGAAGAACGTGGCCTGGGCCCCTGCGTCGGCCAGGGTATCCAGAAGCGCATCCAGCTTCCCCCTTTCCGGCAGGTGGTGGAACGTGAGCGCCACCGTTCGCGTCCGGGCCGCCGCAGGGCGTGCGGCACCCGCCAGGGGCTCGGCGTGAGCCTGGTAGATGACCAGGGCCGACTCCTCCGACGGGGACGATTCCCCGGCCGCGGTCGCCGCAGCGGGGCGGATCACCGCACCGCCGGCAGGTCCGGCCGCCACGGAACTGGAGGAAGCCACACCTTCCGGGGCGGCCGCCGCAGGCCGGGTCGCGGGTGCGTCCGGTTTGGAGGCCGCCACATCCTGCCCGCGCAGCGCCCCCACGGTCAGGCGCCCGGCCAGCCCGTCCACCTCCAGCCCGTGGTAGCGTTGCGCTGTGCGCACCGCCGCCTCGGTCAGCGGCCCGAAGATCCCATCGATGGGACCTGGGTCAAACCCGCGGGAACGCAGCAGCTCCTGCAGTGCGGCCACCTCGGGACCGGTGTCGCCGCGGCGCAGGGCCCGCGCCTGGACGGCCTGGACCAGCCGGCTCTCCGGGGCTGGCTCGTAAGCCACCGCCCGGGCGGGAAGGACCAGCGCCAGAAGCAGGAGCGGCGCCAGCGCTGCCAGGAGAGCGGGGGACTTCATGGGTCGATCCTCCTCTCGAGGGTCTCTCACCCATGAGTCTGCCCCGCCCGCACTTTTCGTAAACCCGTCCTCAGCCGCGCCGCAGGTTGACCGTCGCGACACCGGCCACGGCCCCCGCTCCGGCCCCGATCAAGAGGCCGCGTACGATGCCCACCAGGCGCGGCAGGTCGCGGAAAATCCCCACCAGCACGATGGCCGCGGCCATCACCGCCACGCCGGCCAGGAGCCCGTGCAGGAAGCCGCCCCGGCCGGCCGCCCGGGCGGCCCGGAGTCCGGCCAACGCCGCGGCCACGCCCTGCACCACCAGCGTCCGCCCGGCCTCCGCCTCCGGCGACGGTGGAAAGCGAAAGTCGAGCACCCCGAGCAGCAGCGCGCTGACCACCAGCAGGAGCAGGCCCCACACCACCCCGGCGGAGAGCGCCGCCAGGTCTACAGCCGGGCCGTTCCCCCCTGCTCCCCGCATGCCGATCCTCTCCTTCCGACGGCTTGCCCCATATATATGGGCACCGCCGGGGGGACATGCAAAGGCCCCGCCGCAGGGCGGGGCGCTCACAGCTGCATCCTCAGGGGCTACCGGCGGGTCACCCCGGCGAGCCAGGGCTGCACCTTCTCGTCCCACTTGCGCAGGACGACCAGCCAGGGTCCCAGCACCACGTAGGCCGTGAGGGGCATCAGGATCACGGCCCAGGGGTTCCAGCCGGCGGCATAGAGCAGCAGCCCCAGGGCCGCCACCGGGCCCACCACCGGCCAGAACTGGAGGCCGGCCCCCTTGTTGCGCTTCTTGAAGTCCGGATAGGGAATCGTGGAGGTCATCAGGTACGAGAGCAGCACCATGACGGTCGGAATCACCGCCGGAGGCGGGTTCGTGGTCGACTCCTGCAGGAGGTAGAACGCCATCGTGGAGAGGAGCGTGCCGGCCGCCGTGATGGGCACGCCCATGAAATAGCCGCTGGTGGATACGATATTGAACCGCGCCAGCCGCAGCGCACCGCACAGCGGGAAGAGCAGCGTGACGGCGAGTCCCGCGAGGCCGAGCTCGTGAAGCATCATCTGGTGGAGCAACACGGCGGGCGCCACGCCGAAAGAGACAACATCGGCCAGCGAGTCCAGTTCGCGGCCAAACGGGCCGTCGGACTTCAGCCACCGGGCCAGGCGGCCGTCGAGGCCGTCGGCCACCAGCGAGCCCAGTACCATCAAGGACGCAAGACGCCACTCGCCCTGCATGGTGAGCAGCAGGCTGCCCACGCCACAGGAAAGGTTCGCCAGCGTGAACATGTGGGGCAGGCTGGAGAGCCCCTTGCGGCTCCGCTCCCTGACCCACCTGCCGCCCCGCAGAGCCCGGATGCGCCACCGGTGCGGGTCTCGCTGCCATGACCTCGCGTTCACTGCGGTAGCCTCCCTATCACCGTCTTGCCGCCCAGCACACGGTCCCCCGCCCGCACCAGGATCTCGCTGCCCGGGGGCAGCCAGACCTGCGTACAGGAGCCGAAGCGGATCAGGCCGAACCGCTCGCCCCGCTCCAGGCGGGCGCCTACCTTCGGCCAGGTGACGATGCGGCGGGCCAGCAGCCCCGCCACCTGGCTGACCAGGATCCGGTGCGGCCCCGCGACCAGCCCCAGGTAGGCGCGTTCGTTCACCTCGCCCACCGAGTCGTCCCAGGCCGCCAGGAAGCGCCCCGGCACGTACTCCCGGTAGCGCACCTCGCCGGCCACGGGCGCCCGGTTGATGTGCACGTCGAACACCGAGAGGAAGATCGAAACCAGAATGGCCTTTCCGCCCATGAAGCGGGGCTCCTCCACCTCGCGCACGAACATTACCCGGCCGTCGGCGGGGGAGACCACCAACCGCTCCCCCTCGGGGACCGCCCGCTCCGGGTCGCGGAAAAACCAGAGCACGAAAAGCGCCAGCAACCCCGGAACCAGCGCCACGGCCCAGTGAAGCCACAGCGCGACCAGGGCGATCAGGAAGAGAACAATGACGAAGGGCCACGCCTCGCGGGCGATGATCGGTCGTCTCATGCGGGTAGTACTCTCCTAAGAATACATCAATATGAACCAAAGGAACAGATGGGGGTCAGAACGGAATTTCCCAGGCGCGGATGCGGTCGATCTGGTCGTAACGGGTGAGGTCCAGCTGGACCGGCGTCACCGAGATGTAGCCGGCCTCCACGGCCGCCACGTCGGACTCCCGGTCGTTGGTCACCTCGGCCAGCTCGCCGGCCAGCCAGTAGTACTCCTGGCCCCGCGGGTGCACCCGCCGCACCCACTGGTTGCGGTAGAGGCGCCGGCCCACCTTGGTGATCCGCACGCCCTTGATCTCAGCCCGGGGTCGGGCGGGGACATTCACGTTGAGCAGGGTGCCGGGAGGCAGCCCGTCGGCCAGCACCCGCCGCGCCAGGCCGGCGGCGAAGTCGGCGGCCACCGCGTAGTCCTCCACAGCCTGTGCATCGTGCAGATCCAGCGAGATGGCAATCGCTGGCACCCCGAGGATCGGCCCCTCCAGCGCCGCAGCCACAGTCCCGGAGTAGAAGATGTCGGTGCCCAGGTTGGGGCCCCGGTTGATGCCCGAGATCACCAGGTCGGGTTTGCGCGGCATGAGGGCCTCGATGGCCAGCTTGGCGGCGTCGGCCGGCGTGCCGGTCACCGAATAGCACGGCGCCGCCGCCCCCGGGATGTCGACCCGCACGGGGAAGAGCGGCCGGTACATGGTGATGGCATGGCCGCTGGCCGAGCGCTCCCGGTCCGGTGCTACCGCCCACACCTCCAGGTCTGGTTCTTTTTCCATACGCGCCCGCAGCGCGTTGATGCCCGGCGCGAAGATTCCGTCGTCGTTGGTCAGGAGCACCAGCGCCATTCCACGTTTCCCTCCGCGATTCAGTCTGCGATCCGGGTCTGCGTTCCGCTAGTCTCCCCGTGCCGCGATCAGCCCTCGTCACCCAGATTGAGCCAGGCGATGGCACGCTGCAGCACCGCATCCGTGGGGCCGCGATACACGGAAGGCCCGGGCAGGGAGCGGAGAAACTGCAGACCGTAGCGGGTCACGCGCGGTGACAGGCGAGTATCCAGCACAATCACGACGCCCCGGTCGTTCCGAGTTCGGATCAGCCGGCCGAACCCCTGCTTGAACCGGATGACCGCCTGCGGCAGGCTGAGGTGTGCGAAGCTCGACAGCCCCCGGGCCTCCAGGTCCTCGATGCGGGCCTCCATCACCGGGTCGTCGGGCGGGTTGAACGGAAGCCGCACCATGATGACCGTCGTGAGGCCCTCGCCGGGAATGTCGACGCCCTCCCAGAAGGAGGCCGAACCGAAGAGCACCGTGTTCTGGGCTGCCCGGAACTCGGCGACCAGCCGGCCGCGGGAGCCGTCCAGTCCCTGCCCGAGCAGAAGCAGTCCCTCGCCCTCCAGTTCCTCCTTCAGCTCGGCGTACACCTCCCTGAGCTGCCGGTGGCTGGTGAAGAGGACCAGCGTCCGCCCGCCGGCCCGGGGCAGGAACCGCCTCAGGAAGTCCGCCGCGGCCCGCGTGAAGTCGCCGCCCTCCTTCGGGCTCGGCAGGTCTTCGGGAATCAGCAGCAGCGCCTGTTCCCGGTAGGCGAAGGGAGACGTGAGCATCCCCTCGCGCACCCGGTCCGGCGGCAGCGCCGAGAGCCCCAGCCGCTGCTTCAGGTGGGCGAAGGAGCCCCCCACCGTCAGGGTGGCCGACGTCATGACTACCGAGCGCAGCCGCCCGAACAGGTCGCCCCGGAGCAGGTCGCCCACGTTGATCGGCGCCGAGCGCAGCGCCACCCGCACCCGGTCGCCCCGCTGGGCCGACTCAACCCAGGTGACCACGCCTTCCTCGGGGTCCAGGAGCACGTCGTCGATCGCCTGTGCGCTTTGCATTAGAATACCATTCTGTTTCAGAATGTCAACGAGTATGGCATCTGCGTCGTCCAGGGGCGGCTCCAGCCCCTCCACGGCCTCGGCCAGGGCCGTAAGCCCCGTGGCGAGCGTGCGCAGCCGCTGCACGGCGTTCGCCCGCGCCTGGTCGAGGGCCTTCCAGAGCGGACCCGTCCGCAGGGCTGCGGTGAGCCTGAGGGCGCGTGCGCTCCCCTCCTCATCGGCGCCGCCCCGGGCCTCCACCAACTGGGCGCAGAGCCGGAAAAGCTCGTCGGCCGCCTCCCGGGAGCGCGCGGTCAACTCGGTGAGCTTGTCGAGCATGTCCTCGCTCGGCAGCCCCACGGGCGGCCGGGCGGGGAGGCTGCGGCCGCGGGGCAGCCTGCGCCGGAGTTGCGCCAGCAGCCCGTGGCCCGGGGAGCGGGAGAGATAGAGCAACGCGCCGAGGACGTCCCAGTTCTCCAGGTTGACGCCCAGGTTCTGGGTCGCCACGGCCTCCAGGTGATGCGCCTCGTCGATGATCAGCTGCCGGAACGGCGGCAGGATCTGGTTGCCGGTGGCCATGTCCGCGAAGAGCAGCGCGTGGTTCAGCACCAGCACCTGGGCGTCCCGGGCCCGGCGCCGGGCCCGGAAGGCGAAGCAGTGGTGGCGGAACCACTTGCACTTGGGACCGAGGCAGGTCTCGGTCTCCGACTGGACCACCCGCCAGAAGCGCTCCTCGTCGCCCACCAGGTTCAGCTCCGACCGGTCGCCGGTCTCCGTCTCGGCCAGCCAGCCCGCAAGCCGGATGTGGAACCGCCGCTCCTCGGGGCTCGTCAGGAAGTCTGCTCCCAGGGCGGCTTCCTCCCACTTGCGCAGGCAGATATAGTTGCTGCGCCCCTTCACCAGGGCGGCCTCGACGCCGGCAAGCGGAGTGCCGGCCAGGGCCTCCTGCAGGAACGGGATGTCTTTCTCCCAGAGCTGTTCCTGCAGCGTGATGGTGTGGGTGGAGATCGCCACCTTCTCGCCGTTGGCCCTGGCCCATGCAAAGGCCGGAACCAGATAGGCCAGCGACTTGCCGGTGCCGGTGCCGGCCTCCATCAGCAGGTGCACGCCGTCGTTCATCGCCCGGGCGACGGCCTCAGCCATCTCCAGTTGCTGCGGGCGCTCCTCGTAGGCGGGGAACGCCTGGCTCACGGGGCCGCCGGCCCCCAGCACCGCCCGGACCTGCTCCGGGTCGATAGGGACGGGCTCGCCCAGGTCGGGCTCCTCTTCGGAGCGGTGAAGCAGCCCCGGATAGGGCCGGATCCACTCCGTGATCGGGCGCGGCTGCTCGCCCCGGGCCTTGCGCGCGTCCAGCTCAGCCCGGAAAAGCGGCGCCAGCGACCACCCGGCCGGTTCGCCGATGGCCAGTACGAGGCGGAGCAGGCCCACGTCCGCCTGCCCGAGCCGGTCCAGGAGGGCCAGGAAGAGGTGCCCGCAGGCGCGGGCGTCGTCCTCGGCCCGGTGGTGGTGCGTGAGCGGCAGGTGCAGGAGCTCGGCCAGGGTGGCGAGCCGGTGATTCTTGGCGCGCGGCAGCACGACACGGGCCAGTTCGGCCGTGTCGTAGCTCCAGTTGGAGAGGTTCCGGCCTGCGCGGGCGAACTCCGCCTGCAGGAACGCCATGTCGAAGGGTGCGTTGTGCGCCACCAGCGGCAGGTCGCCCACCAGTTCGGCCAGCTCCGGCAGCACCGCCTCGAAGCGGGGCTTGCCGGCGAGCATGCCGGGGTGGATCCCCGTCAGGTTCTGGATCCGCCGGGGCACCGGGCAGCCGGGGTCGATGAGGTGCGAGAGCGAGGCCGTCTCGACGCCGTCATCGAAGCGCACGGCTGCGACTTCGATCACGCGGTCACGGTCAGGCGCGGTTCCCGTGGTCTCGATGTCGATTGCGACGAAGGAGCGCAGCCCCATGCGGGCTGTCCCCCTTTCTGTGTGCGTTCCTGACTCTGCTAGGTTCGAGTCCGCGGGTCCTATCTCCTCCGCCGCCCCCTCGTGCGACTAGTCCAGCCGTTCCCAGAGCCACCCGACCAGCGCGCCGGCCAGGGCGAAGGGCAGCCCGAACCAGGCCGCCCCGGGCCAGAGGCGCGCCGACACGCCGACCCACCCGCCCCAGACCTGCAGGTGGCTGGCGGTGAGCGCAGCGGTGTAGCAGAGGGCCAGCGCCGATCCGGCCAGGAAGCCGGCAACGGCCTCGGGCAGCCCGCAGAGGTTCACCAGCGCCCGGGTGACCAGCACCACCACCGCCGCGATGACCCCGAAAAGGAGGACCAGCCCCCGGAAGGCCCGGGTTGCGGCAAAGGCCACGAATCCGGACCAGAAGTGCGGCGCCTGCTCCGTGAGGTACGCCGCCAGCAGCACCCCCCCGAGGGCGAGCGCCCCGCCGGTGACGGTACACGCGAGGAAGCGGGCCCAGCGCGGCATGGCAGACACCTCCCCCGCCATGCTTATGCGCCTGGCCGGGGACTAACACCGGACCACCCGCAACTGGTCCCGCCGGTAGGCTGGTGCTATAATGAAGTGGTTAAACAAACCATCTCCAGGGGGCTATCATCGATGCGTGTTGACGTGTACCCCACCGTGGTCAACATCCCGCCCGCCGAGGAGCTGGCCGGCCGGGTCGCGGTAGTGATCGACGTGCTCCGGGCCACCACCACCATCTGCACCGCACTGGCCAACGGGGCCGACACGGTCGTGCCCATCCTCACGCCGGAGGAGGCTTTCCAGGTGGCCGCCGACAACCCCGACCGCCACTTCCTCCTGGGCGGGGAGCGAAAGGCGGTACTCATCCCGGGCTTCCACTGCGGCAACTCACCCCTCGAGTACACCGAGGCGCGGGTGAAGGGACGGCCGATCCTCTTCACCACCACCAACGGCACGCGGGCCATCCGGCGGGCGGCAGGGGCAGACCGGGTCTACATTGCCTGCCTGCTCAACGCCCCCGCAGTGGCTCGCGAGCTGGCCCGGCTGGAGCGGGACGTGGCCATCTGCTGTGCCGGCACACAAGACCAGTTCTCGCTGGAGGATACCGCCTGCGCCGGCGCGATCCTGGAGTTCCTGGCCGGGCCGGAGGCGCCGGTGGAGACCAACGACCTGGGCCTGGTCGCCCGCGAGCTCTTCCGGAAGTACGATGGACGCCTGGGCGACCTGCTCCACCTCTCGGCGCACGGCCAGAACCTCGTGAAGCTCGGCCTGGGCGAAGACCTGCTGTTCTGCGCCCAGCTGGGCACGCTGAACATCCTGCCGGTGTTCACCGAGGGCCAGGTGGTGCCGCTCGTCTGACGCGGTACCGCACACCGGCACAGGGCAACGAAGCTACTTCGCGATCGGCAATTCGACGTCGACGGCGTCGCTGATGATCTTGGAAACGTCGTTCAGCAGCCGCATGAGCCGCTGCTCCGCCAGCAGGTAGTCGCGGATGTCCATGTCCTGCATCAGCACCTCTTGCAGCCGCTCCAGCCCCTGCTTCTGCTCCTCGGTCAGCTCCTGGCCCTGGAGCACCTGGGCCTGCAGCTCCATCTGGCGCTTGTGGAAGTCTGCCACCATCTTCTCCGCGGAGGGCTTCGCCTTGAGTTTCTCCCGGGCTTCTTTGAACATGCGGTACTCCTGGCACTCCTTCAGGGCCCGCGCCAGGCCGTGGGCATGGTCGTACACGTTGACCATCGTTGCGACACCTCCCGAAGGTTAATCTTCGCCCACGCCTGGGGTTTCCCTCCACTCCGGGCACGCCGCCGGATAGGGCACAGACGGGAGGCGAAAGGGCGCACCGGCGTCACTCCAGGGTGTACATGTAGATGTTCGACGTGAATCCACCTCCCGCCCGCTCCCTCCGGGGCGCCAGGATAAGGCGGGAGACCAGGAGGCGCCTGCCGTCCGGCGAGAACTGCGGGTGGAAGTACATCGCGCGGGGTTCATCCGCCAGCAGCCGCTCCGCAGACCCGGTGACGAGGTTCAGCAGGTAGATGCCGCTTGCGCCCCGCGGGTTGCGGTAGGCCACCAGCTGGCCGCCCGGGTGCAGGCCGGGCATGATGCCCCCTCCGGTGGTCAACTGCTCCGGCTGCCCGCCTCGGGCGGGGATCCGGTAGAGATTGTACTCGACGCCCCCCGGCTGCTGCGGCCCGCCGCCGAAGAGGAGCCAGCGGGCGTCAGGGCTCACCGCCAGCCCGCCGGAGATCAGGTCCCAGCCCTCGGGCGCCCGGAAGACTTCCGTGCGGCCGCCCCCTGTTCCGACCCGCACGATGCGGTTGTTGGTGGTGTAGTACAGCGACTCACCCCGGGGATCCCAGGCCAGGTAGCCGATGGCCCCGGCCTCGCGGACCAGTTCCCGCGGCGGCCCGGTGGGCTCGCCGCCGGGGCCCAGCGAGAGCTCCATCACCTGCGCCCGGTTGTCCCGGGTCGAAAGGCGCACGAACGCGAGGGCGCGTCCGTCGGGCCGCCAGACTGGCCCGGCGTCCCAGGCGGCCGGATGGCTCGTGAGGACCCGGGCCGTCCCACCCCCGGCCTGGACGAGCAGGATCTGCCCGTCACGCATGAAGGCGATCTGCCGACCGTCGGGAGACCAGACGGCGAACCCGTCCATGGCGGCGCTCTGGGTGAGCGGGAGCAGCCGGCCCTCCGTCCCCCCCGCCGCCGGCATGTCCGCCACCCTGGCCACACTCGCCCCGCCCGCACCGTGGAGGCGCGCCAGGTCGCCCGCCGTCAGAAGGCCGACCAGCAGGGCCATTCCGACGCCCAGCAACAGAGGCTGCAAGTATGCGGCGGCTGCACGCCGCCCGTCGATCGTGACCATCCGTAACCCCCCCGTCCCCACTGGCATATTCAGCGGGCGGGGGGGCTAGTACACGCGGCATGAACCGAGGGTGGTCAGGCGTATGGAACAGGGAGGACAGGTTGACCCGTCCGGCGATCGGAGGAGTGGCGATGCGTCATCTCGTGCTGGCCGCGGCGGTCGGGGGGATGGTGGCGGCGGCCGTCTGGCTGGGGGCCGACCGGGAGGACCGGCTGACCCATACCCTCGTGCGCCCGGCCGTCATGGCGCTTCTGGGCCTGCTGATGCTGGTGCTGCTGAGCGGGGAGCCGCTGGCGTCGGCCCTGGCGGCGACCGCCGCCGGCGTGGGGCTGTGGGAGAGCTACACCGGGGTCTACCACCTGCTCTACCTGCCGATCGCGCGCACCGGGCCGGTGGCGCAGGTGCGCACCACGGCCCGCTGGCTCCTCAACACGCTGATCAACCTGGTATTGCTCAACCTCTCGGCCCAGCTGGCCTTCCCGGACACCTTTGCCTGGCGCGACCTGCCTGCGACCGCGCTGGACGTGGCCTACTTCACCCTGCTCACCTTTGCGTCGGGTGGGTACGGCGATGTGCTGCCCGGCACTCCCCTCGGGAAGCTGCTGGCCATGCTCACGAGCCTCAGCGGCCTGCTCTTTGCCACGATCCTCTTTGCCGCGCTCTTCAACCGCCTGCGGGCGGAATGACCCGGCGTCCCCGGACCCCCGCCGGCAAGGCGGGCAAGCCCGTGCCCGCGCGCAGACGCGCCGACCGGATCCGCCCGACTGGTGCGCCTGAGTGCCGTGTGAGCCGGAAGGTTCCCGGTGCCTAGCGGGCAAACGGCTCGGAGAGCTCGGTTACCTTCTGCAGCACCTCCGGTGCGAGCCTCACGTCGCAGGCGCTCACGTTCTGCAGCACCTGCTCCGGCCGGCTGGCGCCCACGATGGCGGCGGTGATGCCCGGGCGGGACATCACCCATGCCAGGGTGAGCTGGGCCAGCGTGACGCCGGCCTCGGCGGCCAGGCGCTCCATGGCCTCGACCAGGTCGAAGTTGGCATCGGTGAACCAGCGCTCGACGAACCGTGACCCCTGGGTCGCGGCCCTTGAGCCCGCGGGCGGCGCCTCGCCCCTGCGGTACTTGCCGGTGAAGAGCCCGCCGGCGAGCGGGAAGTAGACGATCTGCCCCACCCCTTCGGCCTCGCAGGCGGGAACCACCTCCCGCTCGATCTGCCGGTTCACCGGGGAGTACTCGGGCTGGTTGGAGATGAACCGGGCCCAGCCGTGGCGGTCGGCCACGGCGTTGGCCTTCACGATCTGCCAGGCGGCGAAGTTCGAGCAGCCGATGTAGCGCACCTTGCCCGACCGGACCAGGTCCTCCAGGGCGCGCATCGTCTCCTCAATCGGGGTTTCCGGATCCCAGCGGTGCACCTGGTAGAGGTCGATGTAGTCGGTCTGCAGGCGTCGGAGCGAGGCGTCCACCGCGTCCATGATGTGCTTCCGGGATGTGCCCCGGTCGTTGGGACCGTCGCCGGTGGGGTACCAGCACTTGGTGGCGATGATGGCCCGGGAGCGGCGGTCCTTGAGCGCAAGGCCGATCATCCGCTCGGACTCGCCCTGGCCGTACATGTCGGCGGTGTCGATGAGGTTGATGCCCGCGTCCAGGGCGGCGTGCACGATGCGGATGGACGTCGCCTCGTCGCTGCGGGTGCCGAAGGAGTTGGTTCCCAGCGCCATCTGCGAGACCTTGAGGCCGCTCCGGCCCAGATTGCGGTATTCCATCGCTCTCACCTCTGCCGTCTGTGTTCGGCAGGCAGGCGGATGCTCCTGCCAGGCGCCCCCGACTTCCCGGCGACGGCCCCGGTGTCAGGCGGGGCTTTTCCGCACCCACGCGGCTCCGCCGGACGGCCGGCGGCAGGTGCGCCCCGCCCGCCCGGGTGAGCAGGGACGCGTCGCTACAGCAAGGACCCGATCACGCCAAGGAAGCCGAGGAAGCCCAGGTAAGAGAGTGCCCGGAGCCAGGCCTTTTCACTGCCCCAGCTGCTGAAGGCGCCGAAGGCAAAGAAGGCACCGAAGGCGGGGTTCCGGAGGAAGAGCAACCCGAGCGGCGCGAGCAGCGCCAGGTAGCGCAGCCAGGGCAGGGGCGTACGGTTCACCACATCTCCCCCTCTCGTGGTGGCGGAAAACGGGCCGCCAGCCGGATCACCAGCGCATCCGGCCGAGGATGAACAGCTCTCCCGCGGCGGGTACGCAGGCGAACAGGAAGGTGATCACGCCGACCATCGGCCCGATCTGCGCGTAGCTCAGCACGCCCGCACACGCCAGCAGGACGACCAGGAACCAGAGGCAGGCGGTCACGTAGGTCCAGACGCTGCTCGGGGTCGTAAACGTCCGGAGCCGGTCCTTCACGTTGAACCAAATGGTAAACGTCCCGGTGGCGACTCCCGCGGCCATGACCACCGCCGCCTGGGCCACGCCCTCCCGCACCAGGACCAGGCCGCCGCCCACCGCCATGGGCAGCACGAGCGGCAGGGCGAGGAGGGCCTTGGCCGTGACCAGGCGATTCAGGGGCGTGGGACTGAGGCGAAGCAGGGACAGCCGCTCTTCCTCGCCGCGCGTGATCACGTCGCTCATCAGGCCCACGATCCCGGCGCCGAACACGCCGAGGATGACAGACGCCCACAGGGGTTCCGCAAGCAGCGGGTTGAGGTACACGATGCCGAGGAACACGGCCCCGGTGGCGATGGGGCCGCCCAGGAGCCTCCCCCAGCTGCGCGGGTCCCGGGTGATGAGCCGCAGTTCCTTGCGCACCAGGGCCCGGAAGCCGTTGGGATTCAGGGCGCTCCCCCCGGGGCCGCCTTCCCCCGGCGCCGCGCCCGCGTGCGCCGGGGTGGCCAGCGCCGCCAATCCCACCAGCAGGGGCCCAGCGCGAGGGACGCCGCCGTTCCCACCGCCGCGGCCGGGCCCGAGGCCGCCCACCAGCCAAACCACCCCTCCAGGCGGAACCCGGCCGTCGAGGCCAGGAGGGGCGCCGCAGGCGCAGCGTACTGGAGGCCCCTCACCGCCAGGCGGGTGAGGCCCTGCCCAAGGCAGCGCAGGGCCAACGCCGCCGCCGCGTGGCCGAGGGCAGCGGTGGGCAGCCCCAGGAGCGGCAGTGCGATGTAGCCCACCAGTGCCGCCGTCCGCCCCGCCAGTGCCAGCCCCAGAATTCCCGCGGACAGCAAGGAGAGCATCTCCCCCGCCGCATACAGCCACGTCCCGAGGAGGGTTCCGGCCAGGACGGCCAGCGGGGCACGGGAGCCAGCGTGCGCACGTACCCGTCCGCGGGGGAGTCCAGCAGCTGCAGGCAGCCGCGCGCCCCCCTCGCGAGGGCATATGCCGCTGCGGCTGAGCCGAGAAGCCCCGCGAGGGCGCCGGCATCATCCGCCGCGGGGCGCCAACCGAGCAGCACGGCGCTGTGGAGGAGCACCGCCCCGACCAGCCCGAGTGCCGTCCGCAGGCGACGCCGGGGGTGGCCGTGCCCCAGCCACCAGCGGGACCGCAGGTGCTGCCGGCAAACGACCCGCGCCGCGCCCATCACAGGCCCGCCTCCGCCGGACGGTGCACCGCTTGCTCCAGGTCCCGGACGAGGCTGCCGGGCCGCACCGCAAAGTCGGCCACCACGCGGCCCTCCCGCAGCACCACCGCCCGCCCGACCACCTGCTCCACCAACGCCACGTCGTGGGTCGCCACGAGGAGGGCGCGGTCCCGGCCCAGGTTCCGCAGGAGCCGGATGGTGAGCGCGCACGCCTCGGCATCAAGGCCGGAGAAGGGCTCGTCCAGGAGCAGCAACGGGGGCTCACGCAGGAAGACAGAGATGAGCCCCACCTTCTGGCGCATTAGGCGGCCGCGCGCTCCCGGGCGACGGGCGCGGGAATCCGCCAGAGCGCCGCGACGTACTCCAGATACTCAACCGGCGTCAGCGCCTCGTAGAGCGGCGGCACATCCGGCAGGTAGCCGACCAGCCGCTTCGCCTCGCGGTGCCGGACCGGCAGCGGGTGCCCGGCCACGGCCACCTGCCCGCTCTCGAAAGGCAGGAGGCCGGTCGCCACCCGCAGGAGAGTGCTCTTGCCGGCGCCGTTGTGGCCCAGCAGCCCACCCTCTCCCCCGGTTGGACGGTCAGGGAGACGTCGCTCAGGACCGCCCGCCCGCCGAACGCCTTGCGCACGCGCTGAAGCGACAGGATCGCAGTCGTCACCGAAGCTGCACCCCCCGCGGGGCCTGGCCGTGCCGGCGAATGCCGCAGCCGCGTCCAGAGTCAGGTTCGCCGAGTCGATGATAACAGGAACCTGGATATTTGTACAGACTTGTCGAATATGTTTCTCTCCTTTCCCCGATTCCGGCTCTGGCGCGCAATATGTCGCGAAGGGGCCGTCCCGAAGGCAGAATGCGCCTCCGGGACGGCCCCTGACGCTGCGTGCGCCCGTCGCGGGCGAGCCGGCGCTACGGCTTGACGATGCGGGCCGCCGCTTCGCGGGCCCTGGCCATGATCTCCCGCCCGTCCATCCGCATGAGCCGGCCCCTCTCGTAGACGATCTGGCCGTCCACGATGGTCGTGGTCACATCGCTGGGCAGGGCCGAATAGGCGATGAGACCGTAGAGGTCGTGGTTCGGCGTGAGGTGCGGCCGCTCGGTGTCGATGAGGACGATGTCCGCCCGCTTGCCCGGCTCCAGCGAGCCGATTTCGGCGTCCATCCCCAGCACCCGGGCTGCCTCGATGGTGGCCATGGAGACGGCGTCGTAGGCGGTGAAGACGGCGGGGTCTCCCTCCAGTTCCTTCGCCTGTATCGCGCCGATGCGCATCTCCGAGCCCAGGATGTGCAGCATGTTCTCCGAGGAGGCGCCATCGGTGCCGAAACCGACGGCCACGCCCTGCCGGCGCATCTTGCTGACGGGCGTGCGGCCGGACGCCAGCTTCAGGTTCGACACAGGGCAGTGACAGACGCCGGTGCCGGTCTCGGCGAGGATGGCGATGTCGTCATCGGTGGCGTGGACGCAGTGTGCGGCGACCACGTGGCGTCCCCGCATGAGTCCGAGGTCGTACACGTGCCGGATGGGGGTCTTGCCCCACTGCCTCCGGGCCTCCTCCACCTCGCCGGCGGTCTCGGAGAGGTGGATGTGGATGCCGATGCCCAGCTCATCGGCCAGCTCGGCGCAGGCCACGAGGGTGTCGGGCGGGCAGGTGTAGGGCGCGTGGGGGCCCACCATGAACGTGATGCGGCCGTTCGCCTTGCCGTTCCACCGGTGGAAGGCCTCCCGGCTCTCCTCGAGCCGCGAGAGCGCCTCGGACGGCCCCCCGACGGCGATGATCCCGCGGGCCACGATGCCCCGGATGCCGGTGTCCTGAATGGCGCGGGCCACCGGATCGGCGGGGAAGTACATGTCGAGGAAGGTCGTGATGCCACCGGAGAGCATCTCGTAGGCGGCGAGGGCCGTTCCCCAGTACACGTCTTCGGCCGTCATCTTGGCCTCGGCCGGCCAGATCTTGGTCTGCAGCCACTCCATCAGCCGCATGTCGTCAGCGTAGCCCCGCAGGAGGGTCATTGCGGCGTGGCAGTGCGTGTTGACGATGCCGGGCATCACGATCTGGCCCGTCGCGTCCAGGCGGCGTGCGCCCTTCACCTCGGGCGCCCCTCTCCTGGGGCCGGCGTAGACGATGCGCCCGTCCTCGACCAGCACCGCGCCGTCCGCATAGACGGCCTCCGGGCCCGCCATGGTGAGCACGGTGCCGCCCTCGATCAGAAGCCGCTCCATCAAGCTCTCCTCCTCGTGGTGGAGTGCGGGTAGGAACAGTTGGAAGTCCCGCCCAATGTCAGGTCTAGTGTACCCGACCCGCGTCAGGCGGGGCAAGGGCGACCTGCGGGCGCACCCTGGGAGGAAAAGCGGGGGATGCTGTGGGGGAGAAGCGGCCGGTCGGAGGCGGGGCAGCAGGAACGCCCGCAGGCCGTTGCGAACTAATAACCTCCACAGGCTTTATTCGGCAAGGACCGGAAGCCCGAACCATACGGGAGCGTGAACACCACTTGAACTGTGCCGAAGCAGCCAGTCTCCACAACGCAAGCAGCATCATCATCATACCGGCCCTGGAGCCCCCGCCGGCCCTGGTGAAGTACGTGCAGGCCCTGCGGGAGCGCGGGTTCCAGCGCATTGTGGTTGTGGATGACGGCAGTAGCCCGGCCTCCGCCGGCATCTTTGCCAGCCTGGCCGAACTGCGGGAATGTGTGGTGCTGCGCCATGAGGTGAACCGCGGCAAGGGGGCTGCCCTGAAGACCGCCCTGCGCCACTGCCTGCAACAGGGCTGGCAGGAAGTGTACTGCCGCGTGATCATGGTCGATGCGGACGGCCAGCACGCGGTGGAGGACGTGTGCGGCATGGCCAGGGCTTCCGCAGAACACCCCGACGCCTACGTGCTGGGGATTCGGGACTTCAACCAGAAGATCGTGCCCGCCCGGAGCCGCTTCGGCAACCGATTGACCAGCGGCGCTTTTCATCTGCTTTACGGCCGTTACCTCCGCGACACCCAGACGGGCCTGCGGGCACTGCCGGCAAGCCTCTGGCGCTGGGCGACCGAGGTGGCCGGCGACCGCTTCGAGTACGAGACCAATTGCCTGGTCCAGGCCATGAAGCAGGGCATCCCCATGGCGGAGATGCCGATTCAGACGCTGTACTTCGACAAGAACGCGGGAACGCACTACCGCACGCTGCGCGACTCGTGGCCGATCTTCAAGGTACTCATCAGCCATCTGGGCACCTACTCCCTGGCGGGTGCCCTTTCGGCGGTGGCGGCTCTGGCGGCGTTCGCGTGGACAGACCTGGTGTGGCTCCGGGGGGCCGGCCCGGCTGGGCGCATCTTCGCCGCCAGCATCGTCAGCGCCGCCGTGGGCTCCCTCACCCGCCTCCTCCTCCACTGGCTTTTCCGGGTGCGCACCGAGCGGAACATGACCGACGCCACCGCCAAGTACTACCTGCTGATCGCCGGCCAGATGCTGGCCTCCTACCTGGTGGTGCTCGCCATCCACAGCGCCACCGGCTGGACCGCCGTATGGGTCAAGCTGGTCGCAGACATTGTCCTCGCCATAATCGGGTACCAGATCCACCCCCGCTGGCTCTTCAAGGGTGAGCACTGAATCGAGGGAACGCACAATGCACGGCTACGGACCGCTTGTTCGTTTCTGCAGGGCGGTGGTGCGCCTCGTCACCCCGCGCTACCGCGTCGTCCACCCGGAGCGGTTGGTAGCGCCCGCCGTCTACCTCTGCCGCCACGCGGACATCTACGGGATCGTGCTCAACCTGCTCTGGCTCCCCGTCCCGGTCCGCACGTGGGGCCTGGCCGTCTTCGGCGACCGCAGGGCCTGTTACGACCACCTCCGGGAGATCACGTTCGGCGCACGCTACGGCTGGCCCCGCTGGAAGGCCACGCTGGCGGCGTGGTTCGCCTCTTACGGGCTCTCGTGGCTCTACCGCTCGGCCCGGTGCATCCCCGTCTACCGGGGCTCGGCCCACGTGCGCAAGACCTTCCGGGAAAGCACCGACGCGCTCGTCCAGGGCGAGCGCCTGCTGATCTTCCCCGACAAGGACTACGCCAGCACCGACGCGGAGATCTCCGAACTCTACGAGGGCTTCCTCGGCCTCGACCGGTTCTACCACCGGGCCACGGGCAGGCACATTCCCTTCGTGCCCCTCTACATCGACACCAAGGCGCGGACCATCACGGTCTGCGAGCCCGTCACCTTCCGCGACGACCGCCCCTGGAAGGAACAGAGCGCCGAACTCATCGCCACCCTCCAGGAGCGCCTGGGCGGGCGTGGCTGTTAGGCTTCCCCGAGTGCTCTTTCTCGTGCCGTGCCGGGGCCACTGCGCTCGGCAGTGGCTCTTGAGCTTGATGCCAACCGGCCCTCAGGCGTCCGCAGAGCGGACCTGAGGGCCGGTTTTCCCATGCAGCAGGAAACATCCGGACAGGGACATGCGGTTTTGCGCAGCGACCACCGTTCGCCGCAAGGCCTTGCAGACAGGGTTATGGCAGTCTCGTGACGCCGTGCAACGGCAGGGCTGGCTCTGACCCCCTCGATGCAGGCACCCCCGTCCCACGCTGCGGACGGAGCCACGTCGACGCGGTCTTGGCGCTGGCCCCAGAAATATCCAGGGAAAATGGGCACCATATTTTCGGGCGGATAGCGGGAAAACCTTCCCCCTATCTGGCTTCTCAGCCCATCTCACCGCCAGTAGGACCAGACGCGGCCTGTCGATCGCCGTCGAACTCGCCGACAAATGCGTCGAAACCTGCCGAACCCGCCCGCCCGGGGAGAGTTTCGGGACGCGGACAGTGGGAATGCGAGCCCCCTGCTCGCCGGAAAATGCAGGGAAATTTTGCCCCCTATTTCGGCGGTCGTTGCCCGGGGTCGGCGTCGACCCCGCTCTGTCCGAGGCGAACCCGCATCCCGCCCTTGTCGGTGAAAACCGCCCCGCCTCGGTGCGCAGACCGAAGCGGGGCGGTGATGCGTTGCCGCCGATGCGGTGCCCAGAGCCTCGGGTGGCAGGTCAGGGGCCACCCTCCGCCCGCCCGGGCGTGTCAGACTCCTCCGCCGCCAGTTCCGCCGCCCAGGCGTGGCAGGCGTCGAGTTCCTCCGGCGACACGGCACGCGGGTCGTGCTCCAGCACCACGATTGCCCGGGGGTGCGCCTCCACCACCATCCGGGCGATGTCGGCCGCCGGGGTCACCTGCGGCCAGCGGTCGGCGGTGTGGTCGCCGGTGGTGGGCAGGTGGGTGTGAAAGCGGTCGTTTTCGTCCCAACATGAGGTGTGCAGGTGCAGGTGCCGGGCCCAGGGGAGCCAGCGCCGGGCGAGGGCCACAGGGTCCTGCCCGTGGGTGTGCGCGAGGATCCCCAGGCGGCCGGTGTCGATGCAGAGCGAGAGGTCGGGGTACTCGCCGAACAGCTTGCTGTAGAGCTCGCCATCGAAGAAGTACGGGTTCGGCCCGTCGATCTCCAGCACCACCCGGATGCGGTCCTGCTCCTGGATCTCGGCGAAACGTTCGAAGCAGCGGCGGCTCCAGTCGTAGAGCGCCGCCTCGGCGGGCCAGGCATCCACAGGGACCGGCGTGGCATCCTTGAAGGCCCAGCCCAGGGCAGCGTAGTCCACCCCCGGCATCTGCAGCGCAGGCCAGGGAAAGTGGAACAGGATGTACCGGGCGCCGAGCCGGTGGGCGGCCTGGGCGGCGCTGTACGCCACCTCCAGGGCCTCGGCCCGCACGGCCGGGTCCGGGTCGAGGAAGCGGCACCAGACCGGTCCCCCCTCCCGGTAGGCCGGGTGGTGGACGCCGATCACCCACTCGTAGTACTCGGCCTCTGCCACGGCCCCGAGCACATCTGGCAGCGTGTCGCAGAGCCCGATTTCGGCGCCCTGCCAGTGGGGCCGCTCCAGCGACTCGCCCCACGTGTTCACGCCGGAGCCCGCCACGCGCCCGAACGCCCCCTGCAGGGGCACGAACAGCTGGGCCATGAGCTACACCCGCCAGGACCGGATGTACTGCTCTTGCTCGGGGGTGAGCCGGTCGATCTCGACCCCCAGCGCCCGCAGCCGCGTCTCCGCCACACGGGTGTCGATCTCCGGCGGCACCGGGATGACCTTGTTCTCCAGCCTGCCCCGGTTCTGCAGGAGCCAGAGGTGGGTCAGGATCTGGACCCCGAAGGAGAGGTCCATGACCTCGGCCGGGTGGCCGTCACCCGCCGCCAGGTTCGCCAGCCGGCCCTCGCCGATGAGGTAGAGCCGGCGGCCGTCCGGACCGGTGTAGGCGTCCACGTTGGGGCGCACCCGGACGGGCTTCCCGCCCCACGCCTCCAGGTCGGGTTTCCAGACCTCCACGTCGAAGTGGCCGGCGTTGGCCAGGATGGCGCCGTCGCGCATCACCTCGAAGTGCTCACGCCGAATCACCTTCTCACAGCCGGTGACCGTGATGAAGATGTCGCCCAGGGCGGCGGCCCGGGCCATCGGCATGACATCGAACCCGTCCATCAGGGCCTCGTTGGCCAGCACCGGGTCGACCTCGCAGACGATCACGCGCGCCCCGAGCCCCTTGGCCCGCATGGCGACGCCCTTGCCGCACCAGCCATACCCGGCCACCACCACCCGCTTGCCGGCGATGGAGAGGTTCGTGTTGCGCATGATCGACTCCAACGTGGACTGGCCGGTACCGTAGCGGTTGTCGAAGAGGTGCTTCATGCGGGCGTTGTTCACGGCCACCATCGGGAAGCGCAGCACCCCGTCGGCCTCCATCGCCCGGAGCCGCTGCACCCCCGTCGAGGTCTCCTCCGAGCCGCCGATGAGCTGCTCGCCCAGGTGGGCGCAGTCGGTGTGCAGGAGGTACGTCAGGTCGCCGCCGTCGTCCAGCAGCAGCGTGGGACGGGCGGCCTCCAGCGTCTTGATCAAGTGCTCCCGGTATTCCGCGTTCGTCGCCCCCCGCCAGGCGTGCACAACCACGCCCCGCTCGGCTGCGGCCGCGGCCACGTCGTCCTGCGTGGAAAGCGGGTTAGAGCCGGTGAGGAAGACCTCCGCCCCGGCCGCGGCGAAAACCAGCGCCATGTAGGCGGTCTTCGCCTCCAGGTGGATCGACATGGCCACCCGCTGGCCGGCGAACGGTCGGGTCGCGCCCAGCTCCTTCTCGAGCTGGTTCAGGATCGGCATGTGCGCCCGGACCCAGTCGATCTTCTGGTGGCCGCCAGGCGCCAGGCCGGGGTCGCGCAGGGTCGATACGGAGACCTTGCTCTGCACGCCGTCACCCCCTACACTTTCAGGGCCGTATTGTGGCCGCAGGCGCAGCCCCGCGCCACCGGAATCTGCTTCAGGGTGGTAAAGAGCAGCTTCTTCAGGTTCTCACTGTTGGCGGCCATCACCTCGAGCACCTCCTCGTGGGTGAGGGGCGTGGGCGAGATGCCGGCGCCGAAGTTGGTCACCATCGAGACGGTCGCGTAGCAGAGGCCCGCCTCCCGGGCCAGCACGCACTCGGGCACGTTGGTCATGCCCACCACGTCGCCCCCGAGCTGCGCAAACATGCGGATCTCGGCCGCCGTCTCGAAGCGGGGGCCCTCGGTGCACACGTAGGTGCCGGTCGGATGGGCGGAGATGCCTACCTCACGGGCAGCATCGATCAGCACCTGCCGCAGTTCGGGGCAGTACGGTTCGGTGACGTCGGTGTGGACCACCCCGGAATCGCCGCCCTCGAAGAACGTGCAGACCCGGCTCTTGGTGAAGTCAAGGAACTGGTCGACCACCACGAAGTCGCCGGGCTTCATGTTCCGGTTGCAGGAACCCACGGCCGTGGTGGCGATCACCCGCTCCACCCCGAGCATCTTCAGCGCGTAGATGTTGGCCCGGTAGTTGATGAGATGGGGCGGCACCGAATGATTCACGCCGTGGCGCGCCATGAAGGCCACCGGCTCACCCTGGTAGGTGCCGATCCGCACCATGGCCTGCCCGTAAGGGGTGGTGACGACCTCCTCCCTGATGTCCTCCAGGATGCGGGGGTCGTACACCCCCGTGCCGCCGATGATGGCGAGGCGAACCTTCTTCTCGGTCATGCGACGCACGCCTCCCTTACTGGTGACATAAGCTGGTGTTACAGGGGCTGAAGCATCCAGGAGCCCCTATTGCTGTACGCGAGGTGGGGCTCGGATGGCGGAGCAAGGACCACAGGACAAGGGAGGAATGGAGAACCAGTACCACCGACGGTGGCGCGGCGGCGGCCTGGGGCGCCTTCTCCTGGTGACCACGGGTGACCTGGACCTGGACGGCGTCCCCGAGATCGTCGCCTGTGCCGGCCGGGAGCTCAAGGTCTACCACTGGACCGGCGATACCTATGCGCTCCTGGCGGAGGTAAGCCTGCCCAAGGACGCCCTCTCGCTTGCGGCGGGCCAGATCGATCCCGACGGACCCGGCACGGTGGCCGTAGGCACGCGCGACAACGTCCTCCTCTACGCCCTGACTCCCGACGGGCTCACGGCCGTCTGCCAGACCCTGCTCTACCCCAACGCCTACTTCCGCTCCATCAGCCTGGACGACGTGAACGACGACGGCCAGGCGGAGGTGGTCGCCGGCGCCTCGGGGGCGCAGACGATGTACCTCTACCAGGTGATGGCCGTGGGGCGGGAGAGTCGGCTGGAAGAGCTGGGCCGCCTCTACGTGGGCGGCCTGGTGGCGGCCCGACCGACCTCGCAGGGCGAGGTGGTCACCGCAACCAAAGACGGTTTCGTGGACGTCTACGTCCCCTGCTCCCTCCTCCCCCGGGAGAGCCAGACCATCTACACGGTCAGGCGGGGCGACAGCCTCTGGCGGCTGGCCCGCAAGTTCGGCACCTCGCCGGGGGCCATCGCCAGGGCCAACAAGCTGCAGGAGCCGTACCAGCTCACGCCGGGCCAGGTGCTGATCATCCCCGGCCGGCGGGGCCCCAAAACCACAAAGTAGGCCCCCAGGGAGCAGGACATACCATGCGGCGCTGGTGGTTGCCCGGGCCAACACCAGCGCCCTTGTGCGCGTCCGTCAGCGCTGCGGGAAGACCCAGCGGTCGATGTCCCGCTCCCAGGAGGGCTCCACGTCGCCGAACCAGAGTTTGATCTCCCGTTCGGCGCTCTCGGGGCCGTCCGAACCGTGAACGACGTTGTAGGAGACATCGCAGGCAAAATCGGCACGGATGGTGCCCGGCTCGGCGTTCGCCGGGTTGGTGGCACCCATGGTCTTGCGGATGGTGGCGATGGCGTTCGGCCCTTCCCAGACCATGGCCATCACGGGCCCCGAGGTGATGAACTCGATCAGGCTCGGGAAGAACGGCTTGTCACGCAGGGCGGCGTAGTGCTCTTCGGCCAGTTCCCGGGAGACCCGCATCAGCTTCGCCGCCACCAGCTTCAGCCCGCGGCGCTCGAGCCGGCTGATCACCTCGCCCACCAGACCCCGCTGGACACCATCCGGTTTGACCATGACAAAGCTGCGCTCCATGGACGATGTATTCCTCCCCTTTTGGTACGTAGGCAGTCCCAGAACTTACCGTAGTGATTGTACCGGAATGGGGAATCCTTGGCAAGGAGCGGCGTACGGGGTGCCGCCTGCGGCGACGCCCCGTACTGCTTAACTCCCCGTATATGCCGATCGCTCATCGCTCGCACGCGATGGCGTACTCCGTCAGAATCCGGTCCACGTCTTTGGGCGGCCAGCCGGCGAGGTACGCCGGCGCGCCAGTCTCGATGTTCTCCCGGATGCGGCGGACCATCGCCTTGGCGCTGATGCCCTTGAGGTTCACGCGGAGCATCCGGCGCCCCTGGCCGTCGTACACGGCGACATAACCCGCATCGGACACCTCGATGAAGTACGGGCGTCCCGATGGGCTGTGTACCTCAGTACGGGTGATCTGTTCCTTCATACATCCCACCCCCTAATTCCACTATATTGTCGCATAAGTTACCACCCTGACGCAAGGCCGGCCTCAGGCGGCGCCTGGTCCAATTGGTGGTGTGCGCGCCAGGTGGGGTGTGCGGTCGGACTGATCCGCACTGGATAGTTCGGCTTGATTTCGCGCAACCATTGACCAGAAGTACCATGACCAATTTCGTCACCCGCACATTCTCCTCATGGACAGTACCGGATCAGCGCCATTTGTAGGACACTGGACTTCAGGAGGTGTCGCACTTGGATCTCTCGACTCGCGTCAGGCAGCTCACGCCCGAACTGGTTCAGACCCGCCGGGACCTCCACGCCCACGCCGAGAGCGGCTGGACAGAGTTCCGAACGGCCAGCCTGGTAGTGGAACGGCTGACCTCCCTGGGCTACGAAGTGAACTACGGACCTGAAGTGCACGACCCCGCCCACATGGCGGGCCTGCCCTCGCAGGCCGAACTCGACCGACACCTGGAGCGGGCCATCGCCCAGGGTGCGAATCCCGGGATCGCCCGCAAGATGGCGGGCGGATATACCGGCGTTGTGGGCATCCTGCGCTGCGGCGAGGGTCCCACCGTCGCACTCCGCTTCGACATGGACGCGCTCGACAGCACCGAATCCGCTGATCCTGATCACCGGCCGAACCGTGAGGGCTTCGCCTCCCAGAACGCCGGGGCGATGCACGGCTGCGGTCACGACGGCCACGTCTCCATGGGCCTCGGGGTGGCTGCGCTCCTCGCCGAACTGAAGCCCCAGCTGCGGGGCACCATCAAGCTGATCTTCCAGCCCGCCGAGGAGGGCGTGCGGGGCGCCCGGGCCATGGTGGAGGCCGGCGTCTGCGACGACGTGGACTTCCTCCTCGGGGCCCACCTGGGTTTCCAGGCCCGGGAGGTGGGCACGATCATCACGGGGGGCTCGGGCTTCCTGGCCACCTCGAAGTTCGATGCGCTCTTCACCGGCGTGCCCTCGCACGCGGGCGCCGCACCCGAGAAGGGCCGGAACGCCCTGCTGGCCGCCGCCACCGCGGCCCTGAACCTGCATGCCATCTCCCGGCACGCCGGCGGCGCCTCTCGCATCAACGTGGGCTTCCTGCAGGCCGGTTCGGGCCGGAACATCATCCCAGCCACTGCGCTCATGAAACTGGAGACCCGCGGCGAAACTACCGAGATAGACGCCTACATGAAGGAGCAGGCCGAGCGGATCATCCGGGCCGCAGCCGCCATGTACGACGTGAAGGTAGAGCTGAAGCCGATGGGCAGCGCCGCCGGCGGCACCAGCGACCCCGAGCTCGCCGAAATCATCGGCGAGGCGGCCGGGGAGACCCCGGGAGTGACGAAGATCCTGCCCACGGGTGACCTGGGCGGCAGTGAGGACTTCGCCTGGATGATGGACCGGGTGCAGCGGCGGGGCGGCAAGGCTGCTTACATGATGATCGGCACAGAGATCGCGGCCCCGCACCACGACTCCCGCTTCGATTTCGACGAGCGGGCCCTGCCCATCGGCGTCGAGGTCATGGTGCGCACGGTCCTGCGCCTCGCACGGGGCTAGGACCACCAGCGTAGCGAAGTCCGGTTCACGGCTGTGTGAGGAAGGGGGCTATGCCCCCTCCTCACCGCCATGCCTCCCCCATGTGCGCCCATTTGCTTCGGGAACTTGGCTAGTTCCTCACCCTCAACAAGGACTATGTTCCGCGACGGGAAGCAGTGGTGCGCACTCTTGTAATGCACCAGGTATGCAATATCTGAAATCGGGTATACTGGCCCAGCATACCAATTCCCGATGCACGATTTCGGGTCCATAAGACCCGCTGGTACACTTACCAGCATACTTCGGGCGGCCCGCCGACTCCTGACTCCGGGCGGGCAACCCGCAAGAGGTGATCTGCAGTGACCGAGCGTTCGCGCATTCTCGACACGTTCCTGACCCTCGTCACCACCGATACGCAGACCAAGCGCGAGGGGCGCATGGCCGACCTGCTCCAGAGCAGGCTGGAGGCGATGGGCTTCAGCGTGCAGCGGGACGACGCCGGAGAGCGCATCGGCGGTGAGACGGGCAATCTCATCGCCAGGCGGAAGGGCACCAGCGGTTCCGCACCGCTTCTCCTCTGCGCCCACATGGACCGGGTGTCCCCGGGCACCGGCATCAAGCCCCAGATCAAGGACGGCGTGATCACCAGCGACGGGACCACCATCCTGGGGGCCGACGACGCCGCGGGCCTCACCGCCATCCTGGAAGGCATCCAGCGCGCGATCGATGAGGGCGTGCCCATGCCCGACATCGAGGTGGTTTTCACCATCGCGGAGGAGGGCGGCCTGAACGGCTCCAAGAACCTGGACTTCTCCCTGCTGACCGCCCGCGAGGCGTACATCATCGACTCCTCCACGCCGGTGGGTTCGATCATCAACCAGGCGCCGGCCCAGACGAAGGTGACCTACCGGGTCATCGGCAAGGCGGCGCACGGTGGCGTGGAACCCGAAAAGGGCATCAACGCCCTGGTGGTGGCCGCCCACGCCCTCACCCGCATGAAGCTGGGCCGCATCGACGAGGAGACCACGGCCAACCTCGGACTGGCCCAGGGCGGCAAGGCCACCAACGTTGTCATGGAGACCTTCGAGATGAAGGGCGACGTGCGCTCGCTGGTGACCGAGAAGATGGAGGCCCAGATCCGGCACATGACCGAGGTCTTCGAGCGCACCGCGGCCGAGTTCGGCGCCCGGGTGGAGGCAGACATCCAGTTCGCCTACGGGCCCGTGAACCTGAAGCCCGACCACGTGGTGCTGCAGCGTGCCTCCGCCGCCATCCGCCGTGCGGGCCTGAGCCCGTCCCTGCGGGCCACCGGCGGCGGCAGCGACGCCAACATCTTCAATACGAAGGGCATTCCCGCCTGCAATCTGGGCACCGGCTACCGCGGCGCCCACAGCCTGAACGAGAGCATCGAGGTTGCGGAACTGGAGCGCGCTGTGGACGTGGTGTTCGCGCTGATCCAGGAGTACGCGTCAGCTTGAAAGGATGGGTGATCGCGGCGGTTCGGTGACGGCCCGCTGATTCCCTATACACTCCCCGCAAGGAGCGTGGTCGCGCATGTTGCCATGGATTGGTGTCCTGATCGTTGCTCTGACCATCTATGCGATCCTGAAGCGCTACGAGACACGGCTGGTTCTCTTCACCGCGGGCCTCTTGATGGCTATCATCTCTCTGCAGCCGATGAAGGCGTTCGCCCAGTTCCAGAGCTCCATGACCAACGCAGGCCTGATCAGTGCGATCTGCTCCGTGATGGGCTTTGCCTACGTCATGAAGCTCACCAAGTGCGACCTGCACCTGGTGCACCTGGTCGCCAAGGGTGTGGCCAAGCTCCGCCCGATCCTGATCCCCGCGACGACCATGGCCACCTTCCTGATCAACATCGCCCTCCCCAGCGCTGCCGGTTGTAGCGCTGCCGTCGGCGCCGTCCTGATCCCCGTTCTCATGGCGGCCGGCATCCATCCGGCCGTGGCCGCCGCCGCCGTTCTCGCCGGCACGTTCGGCTCCGTGCTGAGCCCCGGCAGCTCCCACGCCGTCATGGTCGCCGACATGGCGGGGATCTCGGTGGTCGAGGCGATTCAGTCCGTCACGGTGACTACCGTGATCTGCGGCCTGATCGGCGCGGTCATGCTGGCTGTCCTGGCGATCATCCGGAAGGAAGACCGGGGCTACCAGGCCGAGGTCGATGACAACGCCTCCAATTTCCAGGTCAACCCGCTCTACGCGCTGGTCCCGATCGTGCCGCTGGTTCTGCTCGTCCTGGGCGCCACGGTCCCGGCGATGAAGGACTGGGGCCTGACGGTCCCCGCCTGCATGGTCATCGGTACGATCCTCGCCCTGCTGGTAACCCGCACTAACCCGGCGGAAGTCTCCAAGAGCTTCTTCGACGGCATGGGCAAGGCGTACGGCGACATCATCGGCATCATCATCGCCGCCGGCGTCTTCGCCGCCGGCCTCAGCCAGGTCGGGCTGATCGATCTGCTCCTGAACGCCGCCACCGGTGCCAAGGGCGCCATCGGCGCCGCCGGCACGTGGGGTCCGATGCTCGTCGCCATCCTGAGCGGCTCCGGCGACGCCGCCACGCTGGCCTTCAACCAGGCCGTGACCCCGTTTGCGGCCAACTTCGGCCTCACCATTCCCAAGCTGGGCATGCTGGCTTCGCTGGCCGGCTCCCTCGGCCGGTCCATGAGCCCCGTGGCCGGCGCTGCGATCATCGTGGCCGGTATCGCAAAGGTCAACCCGATCGAGGTTGCCAAGCGGAACGCCCCGGGCATGATCCTCGCCAGCATCGTCGCTTTCCTGTTGCAGGGCATCTAGTTGCAGGGCACCGAAACCGAACCGCCAGATGCGACGGGGTCCTGCGGGCGATCCGCAGGGCCCCGCCTCTCTATCCCACCCGTGAGGAGGGGTCTCCCGTGCCCATTAAGCCCGCCCGCATTGAGCGGGACTTGAACGCTTTCGCCCAGTTTGGCCGCTCCGGTCTTACAGCCGTCACCCGTCTGGCCCTGACACCGGCGGACCGGGCGGCGCGTGCCCACCTGATCGACCTCTGCCGCGCCGAAGGAATGCAGGTGCGCATTGACCGCTTTGGGAACATCGCCGCCATCCTGGGGGATTGGGATCGGCCCGCCCTGCTCCTGGGCTCGCATCTCGACAGCGTCCCGAACGGCGGCCGGTTCGACGGCGTGGTGGGCGTGGTCGCCGCCCTGGAGGTGGTGCGCGCCCTGAAGGAGGACGGCCATCTGCCCCCCGTTCCGGTGGGTGTGGTCAACTTCACCGCGGAGGAGTCCTCCCGCTGGGGCCGCGCGACCCTGGGCTCGAAGGGGCTGGCCGGCGTCATCCCCGCGGACGAGCTGATGGCGTATACGGACCGGGACGGCATCACCTTCGGCCAGGCGCTTCAGGAGAATGCGGGGTACGACCTGGTGGGCGGCCCGTGCGACTTCGGCCCCATCGCCGGATTCTTCGAGATGCACATCGAGCAGGGGCCCGAGCTGCTCCTCGCCAGCAAGCCGGTGGGGGTCGTCACCCACATTGCCGCGCCGTCCCGGTACAAGGTGTTCGTCCGCGGCCTCGCCTCCCATTCCGGCTCCACCCTGATGGGCCGGCGGAAAGACGGCCTGGTTGCCGCGGCCGAGCTCGTGCTGGGCCTGGAACGGATCGCCAAAGAGGTGGGCGACGCGGTGGTGGCCACCGCCACGGTCTTCAGCGTGAAGCCGGTCTCCATCAACGTGATCCCGGGTGAGGTGGAACTCGGCATCGACATCCGCGGCATCGACAAGGAGAGCATCGGCCGGGTCACGGGCGGCTTCCGGAAGCTCGTGGCCGAGGTGTCGGCCCGCCGCGCCCTCCCCATCGAGGTCGAGACCCTTTCCGAGGAGGAGCCGGTCACCCTCGACCCCCACATGGTGGAGTACCTCTCCCAGGCATGCGAGCGCAAGGGAATCCCCTTCCTGGCCATGCCCAGCAGGGCCGGCCACGACGCGATGTACGTCGCCCGCGTGGCCCCCGCCGCCATGCTCTTCGTGCCCAGCAAGGACGGCCTCAGCCACAACCCGGCGGAGTTCACGGCACTGGAGGAGATCGCCCTCGGGGCCGAGGTTCTGGCCGAGGCGGTCCGGGCGTTCCGGTAGGGTGACAAGACGGGCCGACCGGTGATCCGGTCGGCCCGCACATGTTACCGCACGTAGAAGGGCGGCGGCTCGATGCCCAGGATACGCAGGTAAATGTACCCCTGCCCCCGGTGGTGGATCTCGTTCTCCAGGGCGTAGATGAGCCGGCTCAGGTTGGTCTGCGGCTGGTTACCGAAGAAGCCGTCGACCTCCTCCGCCAGCAGGCGCTCGGTCGTGATCTTCGGCCACAGCTCCCGGGTGCGCTGCCGCACAGCCTGGCAGGCCTCGAGCAGCGCCTGCTTCGTGGTGATGCCCTTATACTTCTCCGGCTCGAGCACCCACTCGCCGGTGGCGATGCCCCGCACGTAGCCCTCCTCGATCTCCAGCAGCTCAACCACCATCTCGCTGAAGGGCCGCAGGGGTTCGGCCGGCTTGAAGTGGAACAGCTTCTCCTCCGGGAACGCCTCCACCACGCGCAGCGTGAGGCGCCGGTTCCCCTCCATCATCTCCAAGAGGCTCTGGGGCGTGAGCAACTCAGCCATACCGATCTCCTCCTCACTCGCCAGCATGAGGCCACCGGTTCAGGGGACCAACGTGGCGCAATTATGTTTCTTCGGCGCGCAAGCGCCATGTCCTCTCCCGGGTGCGATCAACATATCGGGATCTGGACGTGTCCCGCCCAGGGAGCGACCAGGTCCTCCCCCTGCGCGCAAAGCGGCGGACCCCCTGGTCGGAGGTCCGCCGCGGTTCGATGTGCTCCTGTTTATGGCCCGTTCCTACTTCACGACCGGCGCGAGCTTGCCCAGCTGGAACTTGTCGTGCACAGCCTGCACGGCCTCCATGGCCCGATCGGCGCGCACCAGACACGAGATCTTGATCTCGGAGCCGGTGATCAGCTCGATGTTGATGCCCTTTTCGGCCAGGGCCTCGAACATCTTCGCGGCCACGCCGTAGTTGGAGGCGACCCCGGAGCCGACGATCGAGACCTTGGCCACGTCGGTGTCGTAGATCACCCGGGCGCCCGGGAACTCCGGCAGCAGGCTGTTGCACACCTCCAGCGCCGCGTCCAGGTCGTCGCGGGCACAGGTGAAGGAGATGTCTGCGGTAGGGCCGTTGCCGCAGCCGGTCCCCGCCGACTGGACGATCATGTCGAGGTTGATGCGGGCGTCGCCCAGCGCCTTGAAAGCCCGGTAGGCCACGCCCGGCCGGTCGGGCAGGCCCAGCAGCGTGATGTGTGCGACCTTCGTGTCCACGGCAACGCCCGAGACGATCCGCGCGCTGTTCGGGCTCAACTGTGCCACCACCTTCGTCCCCCGCTCCTCACCGCCCTCGTCGGGCAGCGGGGCGAGCGAGCTGAGTACTTCGAACTCCACCCCGTACTGCTTGGCCAGTTCCACCGACCGGAGCTGCATCACCTGTGCGCCGGCCGCGGCCAACTCCAGGATCTCGTCGTAGGTAATCTCGTCGAGGCGGCCGGCCGTCGGGACCAGCCGCGGGTCGGCGGAGTAGATGCCGTCGACGTCGGTGAAGATCTGACAGGCCTCCGCCTCCAGGTAGGCCGCCAGGGCGATGGCCGAGGCGTCGGAGCCGCCGCGCCCCAGCGTGGTGATGTCGCCGTGCTCGTCAAGGCCCTGGAAGCCGGCCACGATGACCACCTTGCCCTCCGTCAGCTCCTTCCGCACCCGAGACGTGTCGATCTTCAGGATCCGCGCGGCCCGGTGGTGATCGTCGGTCTGGAAGCCGGCCTGGGGCCCGGTGAGCGAGATGGCCGGCACACCCAGTTCGTGCAGCGCCATGGTGAGCAGTGCGATGGAGATCTGCTCGCCCGTGGAGAGCAGCACGTCCATCTCCCGCGGCGAGGGGCGCTGCGTGATCAGGCTCGCCCGCTCGATCAGCTCATCGGTCATGTCACCCGGGGCGCTCACCACAACCACGACGTCGTAACCCTGCTGCTTCTTCCATGCGATGCGCCTGGCTACGCGACGGTACTTCTCGGCGGTAGCCACCGACGAACCGCCGTACTTCTGCACCACAATACCCAAGAGCGCCCTCTCCTCCTCCATACAGTAGTGCGTACGCGGGGTCGCTTACCCCAGAGGTGGGCTGCGCGCGCTGCGGTCCCGATCATCCGAACCCGTTTGTCGGTTTTCCCCGAATCGTCCATTGGCCCACCTCCTCTGCACTAGTTGGAGGAATAACGTGCACAATTATACACCTCTGGGGCAACCTCGTCTATGCGCCGTCCGTCCTCTCCAGCGAGTCCAGGAACCGGCGGATGGGCTCGGCGATGAGCGGGAAATCCACGAGGAAGGCGTCGTGCCCCCAGGGAGAGTCCATCTCCAGGTACTCGGCGTGCCCGCCGGCCGCCCGCACGAGCCGCACCGTCTCCTGTTGCAGGTAGGACGGGAAGAGCAGGTCGGACCGGATGCCCACGGCCAACACCCTCGCCTTGATCAGCCCATGGGCGGCCTCGTAGGAGCCTCGCCCGCGGCCCAGGTCCATCAGGTCCATGGCCCTTGTAAGGTAAAGGTAAGAGTTGGCGTCAAACCGCTCCACCAGCTTCTGCCCCTGGTAGTGGAGGTACGACTCCACCTGGAAGGTGACGTCGAAGCCGCGCTGCAGGGCGTTCCCCGGGCCGCGCACGTCGCGTCCGAACTGGGCCCACATCGACTCGTCGGATCGGTAGGTGATCATCCCCAGCATGCGGGCAATGGCCAGGCCCCGCACCGGCCCGGGCGTGCCGTAGTACTGCCCGCCCCGGAAGTCAGGGTCGTTCAGGATGGCCTGGCGCTGCACCTCGTTGAAGGCGATGGCCTGCGGGTGGAGCCGGCCCGCCCCGCCGATGGAGATGACGCCCTGCATCCGGTTGGGGTAAGTCGCCGCCCATTCCAGAGCCTGCATCGCCCCGAGCGAACCGCCGATCACCGCCACGAGCCGGCGAATGCCGAGCTGGTCCAGCAGGCGGGCCTGGGCCCGCACCATGTCCCGCGGGGTGACGATGGGAAAGTCCAGCCCGTAGGGGCGTCCCGTATCGGGGTTGGCCGAACTGGGGCCCGTGGAGCCCTGACAGCCGCCGATCACGTTGCTGCAGATCACGCAGTAGCGGTCGGTGTCAAGCGCCTTGCCCGGCCCCACGGCGTCGTCCCACCAGCCAGGTTTCGGATCATCTGCCCGGTACCGCCCGGCCACGTGACTGTCGCCCGTCAGGGCGTGGCAGACGAGGATGGCGTTGTCCCGCTCCGGGCTGAGGCGGCCGAACACCTCATAACAGAGGGTCACCGACTTCAGGACCCGGCCGCTCTCCAGCACCAGCGGATCCGAAGGCGTCGCAACCTGTGCGTACAGCCGGCACGTAAGCAGCGTGGAAACCGGTATCGCGGCCAACCCCACACCTCCTTAGTCCTGCCGTCTTCCCGGAATCACCGCGCCCAGCATACCCAGGGTAACCCCGGCAAACCCCACCCCCAGAACCATCAAGCCTGCGGCAAGCCGCTCTTCCGCCGCGGGCAGATCCAGGGCGCTCACCCCGAGCTGCGCCGCGGCGGTGGTCAGGGCCACGGAAGCCACGAAATAGCCGCTCATTCTGACGCCGGCGAACCGCCGGTCGCGGGCGGCCTGCATCAGCGACCCCAGGGCGACCGCCCAGAGCAGCCCGGTGATGATCGCCAGCGGCCAGTTCTGATGCAGCCCCCACCTGATCAGGGCCACGAAACCGACAAAACCGGTGCCTCCCAGTGCATAGGGCATCCGCGTCTCCCTCCCGACTGCATCTGCTTCTGCGTCTATTCAAGAAGGCCGCTCCCGATAAGGGAGCGGCCTGAAATCGCACCGGCACACCGGCCTTCGGAAACGGCCCGCTCTCTTATCTTCCGGCGGCACGCCGCCGGTGGAATTGGCACCTTCAGGCGCTTCCGCACCCTGGGTTGCCGGGTTTCATCGGGCCAGTTCCCTCCACCTCTCTGGATAAGAGCCCGCCGGACGCCCCCGTCCGGTGGGATGGGCGATATGCACTTGTCACAGATTTACGAAGGATACTACCACGGTCCCGCGGCGGCTGTCAATAGCCCGCGCCCCAACGTAGCTGTCAACGGTAAGTGGGGTCCAGACCTCTCCCAGGCGACGTCCCAGCCGCCGTGGAATTTCGTGGCGGCCTTTTTCTTCGTTTTTA
>NZ_JBFNEH010000008.1:0-88054 GCF_040797425.1 Symbiobacterium sp.
GGTCACTGGTTCGATCCCAGTACCGCCCACCAAATTGCTGGCAGCGGCCCACACTGGCCGCTGTCAGGCTTTTCCGCGCAGAGCGAAGAACGCACACGGGAGGTCAGCACAAGATGGGGCAGAGCGAGAAGGCGCAGCCGCTGGTTGGAATCATCATGGGGAGTCGCTCCGACCTCGAAACCATGCAGGAGGCGGCCCACGTACTGGATCAGCTGGGCGTCCCCTACGAGATGAAGGTGGTCTCGGCCCACCGCACGCCCGATGCGATGTTCGCCTACGCCGAAGCGGCGGAGGAGCGCGGGCTGAAGGTTATCATCGCCGGGGCCGGCGGTGCGGCCCACCTGCCGGGCATGGTGGCTTCCAAGACCCTCCTGCCGGTGATCGGGGTCCCGGTTCAGACCTCCGCTCTGAACGGGCTCGACTCGCTGCTCTCCATCGTGCAGATGCCGGGCGGCGTGCCCGTGGCCACGCTCGCCATCGGCAAGGCCGGCGCCAAGAACGCCGGGCTCCTGGCGGCGCAGATCCTGGCGCTGCAGTACCCCGAGTTCCGGGCGGCGCTGGCCGAGTACCGGTCCTATCTGCGGCAACAGGTGGAGGAGAGCCAGCTATGATCCTGCCGGGCAGCGTGGTGGGCATCGTCGGCGGCGGCCAGCTGGCCCGTATGTCGGCCCTGGCGGCCCGGGCGATGGGCTATCGGGTCGCCGTGGCCGACCCGGACCCCGACTGCCCCGCCGCCCCCGTGGCCGACCGGGTGGTCGTGGGCGCCCTCAGCGACCCCGACGCCCTGCTGCCTCTCGCGGACGTGGCCGACGTGATCACCTACGAGTTCGAGAACATCAACCCCGCGGTCCTCGAGCGGCTGGCGGCGAAGCGGCCGGTCCACCCGCGGGTGGAGATCCTGCGCACGTGCCAGAACCGCATCACCGACAAGCGGGCCATGGAGCGGCTGGGAATCCCCGTCGCCCCCTGGCGCCCCGTGCATTCGGAGGCCGACCTCAGGGAGGCGATTGCCGCCGTCGGTCTGCCCGCGGTGCTGAAGACCGCCACCATGGGCTACGACGGCAAGGGGCAGGCCGTCGTCCACACGGCGGCAGAAGCGCTGGCCGCGTACGCCGCGCTCTCCCACCAGCCGCAGGCGCTGGCCGCTCAGCCGCAGGGCAGTGACGCGAGCGCCCGGCCGCTGGTGCTGGAAGGCTTCGTTCCCTTCCAGTGCGAACTCTCCGTGATCGTCGCCCGCAGTCCCTCCGGCCAGGTGGCAGCCTTCCCCGTCGCCGAGAACATTCACGAACTCAACATCCTCGCCTACTCCATCGTCCCGGCGCGGGTCCCTCCGGCCGTGCAGGACGCTGCCCGCAGCCTCGCCGTGCGCATCGCCGAGGGGCTCGGCCTGGTCGGGCTGCTGGGGGTGGAGATGTTCTGCCTGCCCGACGGGCGCCTGCTGGTGAACGAACTGGCCCCCCGCCCCCACAACTCCGGCCACTACACCCAGGACGCATGCCTCACGTCGCAGTTCGAACAGCACGTCCGTGCGGTCTGCAACCTGCCGCTGGGTGCGGTGGACCTGCTCAGCCCCGTCTGCATGGTGAACGTGATGGGCGAGGACTTCCCGCTCCACGTGGGCGCCGCCCTGGCCGACCCCCGCGTGAAACTGCATCTCTACGGCAAGCGGGAGGCCCGGCCGCACCGGAAAATGGGCCACCTGAACGCGCTCGCGGCCAGCGCCGACGAGGCCCTGGAGCGCGCCCGGGCTGCCAAGGCGGCCATCGCCGGGCGGCAGATAGCGCCGGTGGATCGGCAGCTGGTCATGGACTGGCAGGGGTTTCGAGAAGGGGAACACGGTGTAAGGGAGGAACAGGGATGTCGCGCGTGGCCCGGACCAAGCTTCTGATCCTGCTGGTGGTGATCGTCGTCGCGGGCGGCACGGTCGCCCTGGCCGTGGTGACGGACTTCGCCCTGCCAGTACTCCTCGGCGTACTGGCTTTGGCCCTCGCCATCCGCACGGTCCAGCGGCGCGTGCTGCGGGAGTTCTTCCAGGGCCGGCGCCTTCTGGCTGCCGGCCGGCCTGAGGAGGCCCTCGAGCTCTTCCGGCGCTGCCGCGCCCGCCTGCAGGCGGAGCCCTGGCGGCTCCGCTGGTTCGTGCGGGTGTCGCTCTATACGCCCAGCGCCGATGCGATGCTGCTGAACTACATCGGCTCGGCCCACCTGAGCGCCGGGCACCTGGACGAGGCCGAGCAGGCTTTCCGGGAAGCCCTGGCGCAGGATCCGCTCTTCGCGGTCCCCCACTACAACCGGGCGGTGCTCGCCGCCGTGCGGGGAGACCGCACCGCGGCGGAACGCCACCTCGCCGAGGCGGCGCGGCTGGGCTTCCCGGGCGGCGGCATGAACGATGTCACCCGGAGGGCGCAGGCGATCGCGGCCCGACTCCGCACGGCCCGGCCCGCGGCGGGTGGGCCGAAGCAATAGAGACGTCTGCGCGCGGTGCCAGGAGAAAAGCGATATCGACAAGAGGGGCGGTGCGCCATCTGCACCGCCCCTCGTTCCATGCCGGCCGGTCCATCCCGCCCGAGCAGAGTCCTTCCTGTCGCACCGCCGCGCCTCACGTGCACACGGCGCCCGCGCCCAGGTTCCTACTCGTACCGCAACGCCTCGATGGGGTCCATCCGGGCGGCCTTCACCGCGGGATACACGCCGAAGATCAGGCCGACCGCCGCGGAGAAGCCCAGTGCCAGCGTGATGGCGTACCAGTCGATGCTGAGAGGCGCCTGCAGGTACTTCGCCGCCAGCATCACCGGCCCCGCCGCTAGCCCGATCCCGATGGCCCCGCCGATCAGGCAGAGCGTGAGGGCCTCCACCAGGAACTGCATGAGGATGTCGCGCCGGCGGGCGCCGATGGCCTTGCGCAGGCCGATCTCCCGCGTCCGCTCGGTCACGGAGACCATCATGATGTTCATGATGCCCACGCCGCCCACGACCAGCGAGATGCCGGCGATGGCCGCCATCACGCGGGTGACGATGGAGAGCACCTCGTTGAAACCGCTCATGAAGTCCGTCCAGATGTGCGCCTCATACGCGGTTCCCGGGTAGACCTTCTCCATCACCTTTACGGCCAGGTCCTTGACCACCACCGGGTCGGCGCCGTCACGCACCCGCGCCGTCAGGTGATAGTAGCTGTTCTGCCCCGTGGCCCGGGTGATGTAGCTGCGGGGGATGTAGAAGTCGCCGCCCTCGCCGCCCAGCAACTGCGAGAGCATGCCCGTGTTGGGGGCGATCACGCCGATCACCCGGAAGGGGTAGCCGTTCAGCATCAGCTCGATCCCCAGGGGGTCGACGCCCTCGCCGAGCAGGTAGGACAGCCGGTTGGCCGAGACCACCATCACCCGGTCGCCCCGGCGGATCTCTTCCTCGGTGAACCAGCGGCCGGAGGAGAGCTGGATGTTCAGCAGCGACTGGGTGTCGGTGCCCGCGCCGCGAACATACTCCCACGTACTGTCGCGGTGGAAGGAAATCTGGACGCCCATGCCCACCTGCGGGTCGATCAGCTCGATTTCCGGCAACGCCTGCTTCAGGATCTCGATGTCTTCGTCGCGGAAGGAGCGCTGCTTGGCCATCTGCTGGCCGTCAGGCGTCCAGCCGCCGGTGGCGAGAAGCTGGAACACGCCGCCGTTCATCGCGTCCAGCTCAGCGGCCACCGCTTTCTGCGTGCCCCGCCCAATGGCGATGATGGCGATGACCGATCCCACGCCGATGATCAGCCCCAGCATCGTCAGGGCCGAGCGCAGCTTGTTGGCCCACAGGGCCGAGAGCGCGATGCTGAAGGTCTCCAGCAGGTTCATCGCTGTGCGCCTCCCGCCAGGAGGCCCACCGGGACCGTGATCGCCCGTGCCCGCCCGGGCATGCGCCTGCCGGCCCCGGCGGGGAACATGCCGCCCTCCATGCCGGGCATCACCTCGATGCGCACCTGGTCGCCATCCTGCAGGGTCTCGATCAGCCCAAACGGCGAGGTGATGATCATCTCACCCTCCTCCAGGCCCGAGATGACCTCGACCTCCATGTTCGTCACGAGACCGGTCTGGATCGGGCGCAGTTCGACCGTGTAGTCCTTCACCACCAGCACGAAGGCCTGGCCGGCTTCCTCCCGCACGGCCAGCAGCGGCACCACCATGACGTTCTCCTTGCGGGCGGTCTCGATGCGCATCTCCACCGACATACCGCTCTTCAGGCGGCCCTCGGGGTTATCCACCACACCCCGCACCTCGAAGGTCACGTTCTCCCCATAGTACATGCCGGGGTAGGACGGGTCCTGGCTCTGCTGGGTCTGCTGCGCCACGCCGGTGACCACGCCTTCGAAGCTGGCCAGCGGCAGAAGGGCGGAGGTCACCATGATGGTCTGCCCGGGCTCAAGGCTGTCCAGGTCTACCGCCTCCACCTGGCCCACCAGTTCCATCCGCTCCATGTCGCCCACCCGCACGATGACCATGCCCGCCTGGACGGGGTCACCGTTACTCACGCCCAGCGAGAGGACGGTGCCCGGCGCCGTCGCGACGATCCGGGTGGAGTCCAGATTGTTCCGCAGTTTCTCCAGGGTGGCCTGTGCGGCCTCCACCTCGGCCTGGGCCACCTCGATCTGGCCCATGTCAGGGCCGCGGCGCACGGCCTCCTCGGCCTCCTTCACCGCCACCTCGGCCAGCCGTACCTGAATCTCCAGGAGCCGAATCCGATTTTCCTCACTGTCCTCATCCTGTCCCTCCCCGGAGAGGAGAGACTCGAGTTCGGCCTCGGCCTGGGCCAGTGCGGAGGCCGTCTCACGGGCGGTCTCCTGGTTCTTCTCCACCGCCTGCCGGTAGGCCGCCTCGGCGTTCCGGTAGTTGCGCTCGGCCTCGGCGTCGCCCGGGTTGGCCAGGTAGGCGGCCTCAGCCGCGGCCAGTGCGGCGCGAGCCTGGTCGACCGCCTGCTGCGCCTGCGTCACCTGGTTCCGAAGCTGGTTGATCTTCTCGCGCACGGCCGCCACCTCGCTGCTTTCGCCGGTGCCGCCTCCCGCGCGCGCCTTCACCAGCTGGTTCTGGGCCTCAATCAGCTGCCGCCGCGCCTCCTCCAGCTGGCGCTCCAGCTGCAGCGGCGCGCTCTCGACGCTGCGCTGCAGCTCCTGCAGCCGCCGCTGCGCCTGCAGGAGATCGCGCTCCTTCGCCTTTACCTCTTCCAGCAGCTCCGTCGCGTCCAGTTCCGCCAGGACCTGCCCCTCCTCCACCTGCTGGCCGACCTCCACCAGCAGGGTCACCCTGGGGCTCGCCACGGCGGCCTTGTACTCTTGCAAGTTGCCCGCCCTCACCGTGCCGGGCGCGAAGACCTCCTGCACCAGCATCTGCCGGACCACGGGCTGCACCTGCACCACGGGCGCGCCCTCCGGACCCTCGGCCACGACGTCGGCGCTCGCGGGCGCGGCAAAGAACCGCTTGTAGCCGTACCACCCACCGGCGGCGACGGCCACGAGCACCAGAATGGTAATCGCCATCTTGCGCTTCTTCAAGGGGTTCACCTCGTTAAGCAAGCCTGTCATAGGTTAGACCGCTCGAACTTCCAAGTTGGTTCCACTTTCCTGCGCCTCCGCCCCGAAGACGCTCCGCCGGAACGCAAGAGGGCAGGACCCATTCGGGTTCCTGCCCCTGTTTGCCAGGCGTCCTGTCTACCGGGCGGTGCGCGACCGCAGGCGCTCCGGGAGGAGGTCGAGGGCCGCCATCTCGGCGAAACTCTGCCGCCGCACCACCAGGTCGGCCCGGCCGTCGCGCACGAAGACCACCGGGGGCGGGGGGAAGCGGTTGTAGTGCGAGGCCATGGAGAAATTGTAGGCGCCCGTAGCGAAGACGGCCAGCAGGTCGCCGGGCGCCACGTCGCCGGCGACGGCCACGTCCCGCAGCAGGACGTCGCCCGACTCGCAGTAACGGCCCACCACCGTGACCACCCGCGTGCGCGGGGAGTCGAGCTTGTTGGCCACCGCACACTCGTACTCCGCCTGGTACAGGGCCGGGCGGATGTTGTCGCCCATGCCGCCGTCCACCGCCAGGTAGGTCCGCACCCCCGGGATCTCCTTGATGCTGCCCACGGTGTAGAGCGTGGTGCCCGCTTCGGCGACGATGGACCGCCCCGGCTCGACGATGAGCCGCGGCAGGGGCAGCCCCCGCTCCGCCGCACCGGCGCGCACTGCGGCGCTGATGCACGCCACCAGCTCGGCCGGCGACGTGGGCCGGTCGCCCTCGACGTAGCGCACCCCCAGGCCGCCGCCCAGGCTCAGCTCCCGGGCGACGCTGCCCGTCTCGCTCCGGAAAGCGGCCATCAGGTCCAGCATGCGCTGGGCAGCGACGCGATACCCCTGCAGGTCGAAGATCTGCGACCCGATGTGGCAGTGGAACCCCATCAGCTCCACGTGAGGGAGTGCGAGCGCCTCCCGGGCCGCCGCGAGGGCGAGGCCCCCGGCGATGGGGATGCCGAACTTGGAGTCCAGCTGTCCCGTGCTGATGTACTCGTGCGTGTGGGCCTCCACCCCCGGCGTCACGCGCAGGAGAATGCGCACTCGCCGGCCCGCGCCGGCCGCGACGGCCTCCAGCAGGTGCAACTCGTGGGTCGAGTCCACCACAAGGCGGCCGACGCCCGCCTCCAGCGCCAGCCGGATCTCCTCCCCGCTCTTGTTGTTGCCGTGGAAGTAGGTGCGTTCCATCGGGAAGCCCGCCTGAAGCGCGGTCGCGATCTCACCGCCGGAGACCACGTCCAGCGCGAGCCCCTCCTGCTCGGCCAGCGCTACCATCGCCGTGCAGAGGAACGCCTTCGACGCATAGGCCACGTCGAAGTCAGGGTAATGCTCCCGGAAGCTCTCCACGTAGGCGCGGCAGTTCCGGCGGATCAGCGCCTCGTCCATGATGTAAAGCGGCGTGCCGAACTCCCTCGCCAGGTCGGCCACGTCGACCCCGCCCACCGCAAGGTGTCCCCGGGCATTGCGCGTTGCGGTTCCGTAGAAGTGCATGGCAAGTTCTCCCTCCGGAAGGCGGCCTGTACTGTGCTGTCCCTTAAATACTATTTACACTAACACCCCTGCGTTTTCGCTGTCAACGAACGCGCCTGCACGGAGGGCAAAGGGAAGCAGGGCCCGGACGCCCGTTGCGACCGGACCCATTACAGCTCCATCCCTGACCGCTCCAGAATCGCCTGGATCGCCCGCGTGGTGATCTCGCAGCCCTTCTCCAGGCCGTCGGCCCCGAGCATCTTGCCCGGATCGCCCACGCCGACGATGAGCGGTACGTCCAGCCAGTTGAGCACATCCACCGTGTCGCCCCGCAGGCGCTTGTGGCGGCGGGGCTGGCCGTCCTTGTCCACCGGGCCCGGCCAGATGCGGCCCTGGCTGTCGACCGAGAGGTCCACCTTGACGCCGCGGGCCCGGCTCGTGTGCGAGGCCACGGCCACGACGCCCAGCACGCGGATCTCCGGGTGGCGGCAGATGTAAGCCAATGCCTCCTCGCCCGGGCCCATGCCGGGATCGCCCCGGTCGTCGACCATCACCAGCACGGGGTCATGCGCGGCCTGTTTGATCAGCTCCACGAGTTCCGGGCCGGTAAAGGGCGTCGGGTTCCCGGCGGAGGCGGAGATGCATCGCATACCCAGGCGGCGGGCGGCCAGTTCGGCCGCCTGCCGGGCCACGTCGTCGCCGTCGGTCAGCAGGATCACACGGACCGGGGTCTCCAGGCGCACTCACCCCCGGCAAGGACCAGCGTGGCCCCCGACGGCGCCGGCCGCGGCCGTGCCGCGTACCAGCGCCAGGTGCTGACCGCGCCGGCCAGCAAGAGCAGGCCGATGATGAGCAGTCCCCAGCGCAGCCGCCGCTCCGGTCCCGTGTTGAGCGTCATCCACCCCACCCCTGGGAGTAGCATGCCCAACGCGGCCGCGCCGATTTCAGCCCTTTTCGAAGCGACCGCCGTCACCGGGTGGCGTTCACGTAGTTCCGGATCCGCTCCAGGGCCCGCCGTTCCAGGCGCGAAACCTGGACCTGGCTGCAGCCGAGGATCGAGGCGACCTCCGTCTGCGTCTTGTCGCGGAAGAACCGGAGCAGGATAACGGTGCGTTCCCGCTCGTCCAGCTGCTTCAGTCCCTCCCGGAGGGCGACGCGGTCGAGCCACAGGCCTTCCCGCTGGTCATCCGCCGCGGCCAACTGGTCCAGCAGGTAAATGGGGTCGCCGTTCCCCTCGTGCACCGTCTGGTGGATTGAAGCGGGTGTGCGGACACCGTCCAGCGCCGCCACCACCTCTTCCGGCGGCACCCCCAGTTCCGCCGCCACCTCGTGGACGGTCGGGTCCCGCTGCAGCTCGTTCGCCAGCTGCTCCCGGACGCGGCGGGCCTGCACCGCCAGCTGCTTCAGGCTCCGGCTCACCCGCATCGGGCCGTCGTCCCTGAGGTGGCGCCGGATCTCGCCCATGATCAAGGGCACCGCATAGGTGCTGAAGCGCACGTCGTAGTTCAGGTCGAACCGGTCGATGGCCTTCAGGAGGCCGATGCAGCCGATCTGGAAGAGGTCCTCCGGGTCGGCCCCCGAGGCGCTGAAACGCGCCACGAGCGACCGCACCAGCCGGAGGTTCTCCTCCACCAGCCGGTCCCGGGCCTCCTTGTCGCCGGCCCGGGCCCGCGCCAGCAGCTTCCGGACCTCGTCGTCGGGCCACCCGCGCTCCTCCAGCGTCTCCCCACGAGCCATGGCTGATCAGCCACCCTTGACGGAAGCCGCGCTCTTGGCCGCCGGCCGCTTGGTCATGGTGACGCGCGTGCCCCGGCCGACCTCCGACTCGACCCGCACCTCGTCCATGTGCGCCTCCATGAAGCAGAAGCCCAGGCCCATGCGCTCGGGGTCCGACGTGACCGCGGCCTGCCGGGCCAGCTCCACGTCCTCGATGCCGCGGCCCCGGTCGGCCACGACGATCTCCAGAACCCCGTCGCTCAGGGTCGCCTCCAGGCGCACCATCTGCCCGGCGTCGCCCCGGTAGCCGTGGACGATCGCGTTGGTGACGGCCTCCGACACGGCCAGCTTCACCTCGTCCACCTCGGCGACGGTGAACTCCCCCTGCGCTGCGACCATGGCCGCCATCAGGCGCGCGACGCCCACGTTCTCCGGTATGGCGGCCAGTTCCACGATGACCCGGTTGCGTGCGACCACAAGCTGCCCCCCTCTCGCGAGCCCAGCCGCCTAGCCGGCGGCAAGCGCCTCCTGCTCGGACTTGAACTCGTCCATCGTGCGGAAGATGCCCGACAGCTCCAGCGCCGGCCTCACCTGCGGCGGCACGCCGATGATGCCCATGCGGCCGCCCTCGCGGCTGATGCGCCGGTACCGGCCCAGCATTGACCCCAGGAAGGCGCTGTCGACGAAGGTGACGCGCTCCAGGTTGACGTACACGCGGCGGACCGGTCGGCGATCCAGAACTTCCTCCACCGTCTCCTTGAACCGGGCGGCGGCCACCATGTCCAGCTCGCCGGCGAGCCGCACGATCAGGCTCTGCCCCACCAGCTCGTACTCCATCGCCGACATGGCGAGTCTCTCCCTTCACTCCGTTCTGCTCGGCGCCGCGCGGGCGCACCTCGGCCCCTCAAATTCTTTGCCATGCCTGCCAGTTCCTGCCGTTCTATCCATATATTCTGTCAACAAGATTCGACAGAATACGCGAAACGGCCCGCCCGGCACGTGCCGGCGGGCCTTCCCGGTCCACTCACTCGAAGCTGAAGATGCCGCGCACCGAATGCACGATGGTCTGCCACAGGTTGGCCTTGCCCACGGCCACGGGTGAGACCAGGTCCATCCGGCCGACCACCTCTCCGTCCAGGGTGGCCACGATCTCGCCCACGGTCTGTCCCTCCCTGAGCGGCGCCGCCACCTGCCGGGGCAGCTTCACCTCCCACTTTACTTTCTCCTGCGAGCCCTTGGGGACACTCACGCCGAAGGCCGACCGCGGCACGGGCTCAACGGAGGCCACGGAGCCCCGCACCACGCGCACCGGACCGAACTTCTTCCCGGCCGGTGCGATCTCCACCGCGGCGTAGTTGGCGAAGCCGTAGTCCAGGAGCCGGGCCACCTCGATGTTCCGCTGCTTGGCGCTCTCGGACCCCATCACCACCGCGATCATGCGGGTCCCCCCCTGCACCGCCGTCGCGGCCAGGCAGTAGCCCGCGGCCTGGGTCCAGCCGGTCTTCAGGCCGTCCGCCCCCTTGTACCAGGTGAGCAGTTTGTTGTTGTTCCAGAGCTGGAACTTGGGGCCGTTCTTCCGCCACGGCACGTTCAGCTCGGCGCCGTAGATGGCGGTCAGCTTTACCAGTTCCGGGTAGTTGAGCACCGCGTACCGGCTCATCAGGGCGATGTCGTAGGCGGTGGTCAGGTGCCCCTCCGCGGTGAGGCCGGTCGGGTTGACAAAGTGGGTGTTCTTCATGCCCAGCTCCTGGGCTTTCTTGTTCATGAGGGCGACGAAGGCCTCCGTCGAGCCCGCCACGTGCTCGGCCACGGCGACGGCCGCGTCGTTGGCGGAGCCCACCGCAACGGAGAGCAGCAGCTCCTCAAAGGTGAACGTCTCCCCCACGTCGGCGAAGATGGTGGTCCCGGGCTGCCGCTTCGCCTCCTCGGAGATGGTAACGGGATCCTTCAGCTTCACCTTCCCGTCCCGCAGCGCGTCGAAGGCGACGATGAGCGTCATGATCTTGGTGACGCTCGCCGGATGGCGCTTCTCGTGGGCGTTCTTCTCATAAATCACCCGCCCGCTCAGCGGCTCCATCAGCACCGCGGAAGGCGCCGTGATCTTCACGGGGTCGTTGGGCCCGGCGTCAGCAGGGGATGCGGCGGCCTGCTCGGCCTCGTCGGCGCCGGGGGTCTCCGTGGTGCGCAGCAGGTGGTCGCCGTCCTCCGCGCCGATCGCGGGCGGCCAGCGCTCGCCCTCCGCCCGGGCCGGGCCGGCCGAAGCGAGGATCAGGATGGCGCAGAACAGCGCCGTGGTGCGGCGCACGCAGTTCCTCCACATTTCTCACTTGCCTCCTCGCACAGACTCTGCAGGTAGTCTGCCCCCAGCGCGCCCATACTTGCGCAGACAGAGGCCGAATCCGGCCCGTCCGGCCGGTCGTCCGAAATTTGTAGTAGACTTTTGCGAAAAGTGGAGTGAGGTGCCCGTTGTCCACCACACCCGCGATCCTGCTGGAGAACCTCACGAAGAACTACGAAAACGTCCCTGCGGTGCAGGGACTGAACCTGGCCGTGCAGCCCGGGGAAATCTTCGGCTTCCTGGGGCCCAACGGAGCGGGCAAGACGACGACAATGAAGATGATGGTGGGCCTGCTGCCGCCCACGTCCGGGCGCGTGCTCATCCGCGGGTGGGACGTGTGGCGCTCTCCCAGGGAGGCCAAGCGGACCATCGGCTACGTGCCGGACACCCCGATCCTCCACGAGTTGCTCACGGCCCGGGAGTTCCTCTGGTTCATGGCCGACCTCTACGGCCTCTCCCGCGCCGAGGGCAAGTCCCGGACGGAGGAGCTGCTGGCGCTCATGGGCCTCACCGCCCACGCCGACCGCCTGATCCGCGACTTCTCCCTCGGGATGAAGCGGAAGATGGCCATCGCCACGGCCCTGTTGCACCGCCCACAGGTCCTGCTGCTGGACGAGGTGACCAACGGCCTCGACGCCCGGGCCGCCCGCGAGGTGAAGGACCTCGTGAAGGCCTGGGCCCGGGAAGGGGTGGCCGTGGTGCTCACCACGCACATCCTGTCGGTGGCGGAGGAACTGGCAGACCGCATCGGGCTCATCCACAAGGGCCGGCTCATCGCCCAGGGCACGGTGGTCGAACTCGCCCGCCAGGCCGGCCGCCCGGGCGCCAACCTGGAGGAGAGCTTCCTCGCCCTTACCGAGGGCGAGCGGCCTGCGGAGGCGGAGACGCCATGAGCGGGCTCCTCACGCTCTCGCTCGCCATCGCCCGCTCGGGCTGGCGGGCGACGTGGAACCGCATGTTCCGCTTCTCCCGCATGAAGGCGGGCCTGATCTGGCTGGCCCTGCAGGGGTTCTTCGCTCTGGTCGTCGCCCGCCGCGCCCCGGCAGTGGCGGAAGACGCCGCCCAGGCGGGCCTTGTGGGCGCCCTCGCCCTCATGGCGGCGCAGATGGGCTGGTTCGGCCTGATGAACGGCTTCTCCAGGGGGCAGATGCGGCTCTACCAGGGCCTGCTCGTGCCTCTGTTTCAGATCACACCCGCCCGGCCCCTGGCCTTCGTGGTGGGGCGCGTGATCGAGGCGGTTCCGGGCCGGGCCTGGACCACCCTGCTCTGGGCCTGGGCCTACTCTGCGGTCATCCCTCCGCAGGGCCGGTGGACGGCCCTGGCGCTGCTCTGGCTGACCGGCCTCACGGCGGGGATGGCAGCCCACCTGGCGGGCCTGCTGCTCCTTACCTTCTGGAGCCGCTTCCACCCCCGCACCATGCGCCACGGCAACACGCTCTTCGCCGTGCTCACCATGGCCTTGCTGACGGCGGCCATCATCTACCTCGGCACGGGCGGCACCGCCACCGAACTGGCCCTCGTCATGCGGGAGTCCCGCCGCACCGTGATGGCCGCGGTGACCCTGGTGGCCGGCATCCCGGGCCTCGCGCTGGCCGGGGCGCTCCTGGTGCGGCCCCACTGGCTGGAGGAGCACTACCGGATTGGCCTCTACCGGGTGCTGGAACTGGGCGAGCAGGACACCGACCGCCCCGGGCGCTCCTACTGGCTGCCGCTCGGCGACGGCGGGCTCAGGGCCGTGCTCTCCCGGGAATGGCTCCAGATGGCCCGGTCCAAGATGGTCCGGACGCAGCTGCTCATCTTCGTCGCCGGCGTGGTGGGCGTCTTCGTCGCCGGGCGGGGCGTGGCGGACGCCCCCATGGAGCGGCTGGTGGGCTCGGTCGGGGCGCTCTCGGTCCTGGCCTGGTTCAACGCTTTCGGCCACTTCGTGTCCCGGGTCTTCCAGAGCGAGCGGGTCACGGTGGCCCTCTACCGCCTGGCCGCCGTGCCCACCCCCCGGCTCGTCGTGGCGAAGCTGATCGCAGTGGCGGTGCCGTCGGGCCTTCTGGTGGCGGTCGCCACGGCCGTGGGGAGCCTGGCCGCCCGCCTACCCCCCGCCGGGGCCCTGGAACTGCTCCTCTGGACGGAGCTGGCGCTTCTGGGCGGCGTGGCGGGCGGCTTCGGCGTGGCGGCGGCCTTCGCCAACCAGGAGCCGGAGGAGCCCGAGGCGCCCGGCGCCCCACGGGTCGAGCAGGGAGGCTCGGCCCTGGCCCAGGCGGGTATGTGGTCCCCGCTGGCGCGGACCCTGGGCCTCACCCTTTCCACCGCCCTGCCCCTCTGGGCCGCGGCCGGGCGGCCCTGGTTGCCCGTGCCGGCCCCGCTCGCCTGGACCCTCGCCCTCGGCCTGCCCGCCGCCCTGCTGGTGGGCGGCGTCGGCGTGATGCTGCGCACGTGGCGGGGGTGAGGCAGCAGTCTCAGATGCGTGCGGGGGGCGCACCGGAGTGCGCCCCCCGCTTCATCACGCTGCCCCCGCCGGCACCATCGTCTTGCCGTACGGCACCTGCACCAGCCGGTCCGCCAGCACGATGAACAGGTGGTCTCGCCCGAGCCAGATGTTGCGCACGTCACCGCCCACCTCCCACACCGTCTCCGCGCCGGTCAGGTGGTTCCGGGCGCTCCCCCCAAGTTCTGGGTGCACACAAGCTCGCGGGTTACGCCAGAATCTCCTTCGCAAAGCTCTCGCCGTAGCCCGTGCCGGGCACGCCCAGCAGGTCGGCCACGGTGGCCCCCAGGTCGGCCAGGGAGGCGCGGGTGCCCACGTAGGCCCCCGGCCGGATCGGCTGGCCGTAGAGCAGCACGGGCACGTACTCCCGGGTGTGGTCGGTGCCGTGGTGCGTCGGGTCGTTGCCGTGGTCGGCGGTCACCACCAGCACGTCCCGCGGGCCCAGCTTCGCCATGAGACCCGGCAGGGCTTCGTCGAACTCGATCAAGGCCTGCGCGTACCCCTCCACGTTCCGCCGGTGGCCGTAGAGCATGTCGAAGTCGACCAGGTTGGCGAAGATGAGCCCCGGCTCGTGCCGGTCCATGCACTCGTGGATCATGCGGATGCCGTCGGCGTTGGACTTGGTGTGCTCGCCCCAGGTGATGCCGTGGCCCGAGAAGATGTCGCCGATCTTCCCCACCGCCAAAACGGCGTACCCGGCGTCCTTCACCTCATCCAGCAGCATCCGCGGCGGCTCCAGGGCGTAGTCGCGCCGGTTGGCCGTGCGGGTGAAGTCTGAGGCGTTCGTGCCCACGAACGGCCGGGCGATCACCCGGCCCACCCGGTGGGGCGGCTGCAGGAGTTCCCGGGCCACCTCGCAGACGTGGTAGAGCCGGTCGAGCCCGAAGCGCTCCTCGTGGGCCGCCACCTGGAAGACCGAATCGGCGCTGGTGTAGACGATGGGATAGCCGGTGCGGAGGTGCTCCTCGCCCAGCTCCTTGATGATCTCGGTGCCCGAGGCCACCTTGTTGCCCAGCACCCCGGGCACGCCCGCCCGGCGGCAGAACTCCGCAATCAGGTCGGGCGGGAAGCCGTCGGGATACGTACGGAACGGCGCCTCCGGCCGGATGCCCACCATCTCCCAGTGGCCGGTCATCGTGTCCTTCCCCTGGGAGGCGATGGCCATGCGGCCGTACGCCCCGGCCGGCCGGTCGACCGGCGGCGTGCCCACGATCTCCGTCAGGTTGCCCAGGCCCAGCCGGCCCAGGTTGGGCAGCGGCAAGCCGCCGCGCTTTCGCGCCATGTTGCCCACGGTGTTCGCGCCGGCGTCGCCCCATTCGGCGGCGTCGGGCATCGCACCGATCCCCACGCTGTCGATGACGATCAGTACCACGCGCTCGATGTTTGCCATGTCCCTTGCTCCTTTATCTGGACTCTACGGTCCCAATATAGCACCTTGGCGAGACATGGAAAAGGCAGGCCGCCTCTTGGGCAGCCCGCCGGTCCCGTCGACAGGGGGCCCCACCCCGGGGCGCACGGGCCCGGGGCGGCCTCTCACGCCCGCGGATGGGTGCGGGCGTAGACTTCCTTCAGCCGGCCCTTGGTGACGTGAGTGTAGATCTGCGTGGTGGAGATGTCCGCGTGGCCCAGCATCTCCTGCACGGAGCGCAGGTCGGCACCGTTCTCGAGGAGGTGGGTGGCGAAGGAGTGGCGCAGCGTGTGCGGCGTAATTTCCTTGTCGATGTGCGCGTCTTCGGCGTATTTCTTCACGATCTTCCAGAAGCCCTGGCGCGTGAGCCGGTGGCCGTGGTGGTTGACGAAGAGCGCATCCTCCTCCCGGTTCTTCACCAGCTTCGGCCTGCCGTGCTCCAGGTACTCCTTCACCGACTGGATCGCGATGGTGCCCAGCGGCACGATGCGCTCTTTCGACCCCTTGCCGGTGCAGCGTATGTAACCGGTGTCCAGGTTCACGTCGGGCAGGTTGAGCGAGACCAGCTCCGACACCCGGATGCCTGTCGCGTAGAGCAGCTCCAGCATAGCCCGGTCCCTCAGCCCTGACGGCTGCGACGGGTCCGGCTGCGCCAGGAGGCGCTCCACCTCCGCCACGGTCAGCACCCGCGGCAGCCGCTTCTCCAGCTTAGGCGACTCCAGGTTGGCCGTGGGGTCGGTCTCAATGCGCTTCTCCCGCACCAGGAACTGATAGAACGCCTTCAGGGCTGCCAGGCGCCTGGCGATGGTCGCCGTGGCCTTCCCCTGATTCTGCAGGTGGCGCAGGTAGTTGATGATGGTGGTGCGAGAGACGGCGTCCAGGTCTGCTTCGTCCTCCCCGAGGAACTGGGAGTACTGGCGCAGGTCGCGGCCGTACGACTCCAGCGTGTTCGTCGCCAGGCCCCGCTCCACGCTCAGGTAGTTGATGAACTCATGGATCAGGTTGTTCATGTCGCATCCCCTTCGCGCCAGTAGTGGTAATCATTCTCTCGCATATCGGGGAGGATTATGCGTCACACCTGACCGATTTTGTCAATTCCACGGAACGGGGTCCATCCCCTCCTGTTCCCGGCCCGCCCGGGGCCACCCCAAACGGTTCCCTGCGAAATCACCTTATGACGACCGGTGCGCGCCTATGCCTGGCACACACAGAAACGGCCCCGCATCCTGAGGGACGCGGGACCGCTGCTTCCCGCCTAGCCGAGGACCGTCTCCAGTGACACGTACTCCAGCCCGAGGGCCTGCGCCACCGCCGGATAAGTGATACGCCCGGCGACCACGTTGGCGCCCTTGGCGAGCGCGGGGTCGCTCTTCAGGGCTTCCCGCCAGCCCAGGTTCGCCAGCTTCAGCACGTAGGGCAGCGTGGAGTTGGTCAGGGCGTAGGTCGACGTACGCGGCACGGCGCCGGGGATGTTGGGCACGGCATAGTGGATCACGCCGAACCGTTCGTACACGGGGTCCCGGTGCGTGGTCACCCGGTCGATGGTCTCGATACAGCCTCCCTGGTCGACGGCGACGTCCACGATGACCGCTCCGGGCGCCATCTGCTTCACCATCTCCGCCGTCACGAGCTTCGGCGCCCGGGCGCCCGGGATGAGGACGGAGCCGATCACCAGGTCGGCCCTGGAGACCGATGCGGCGATCACGTACTCGTTGGACACCCGGGTCTGAATGCGGCCGCTGAAGATGTCATCCAGGTAGCGCAGCCGCTCCGTGTTGATGTCGATGATCGTCACGTGGGCGCCCATCCCCACCGCGATCTTCGCCGCGTTGGTCCCCACGGTGCCGCCGCCGATGATCACCACGTTGGCCGGGGCCACGCCGGGCACGCCGCCCAGGAGCACGCCCCGCCCGCCGTGCGCCTTCTCCAGGTAGTGGGCGCCGATCTGCACCGCCATGCGCCCCGCCACCTCGGACATCGGGGTGAGCAGCGGCAACGACCGGTCAGCCAGCTGTACGGTCTCGTAGGCAACGGCGATGACCCCGCGGTCCAGCAACTGGCGAGTAAGCTCCGGCTCGGCCGCCAGGTGGAGGTAGGTGAAGATGATCTGCCCCTCCCGCATCAGGTCGTACTCCGGCGGCAGGGGCTCCTTCACCTTGACAATCATGTCCGCCGCTGCCCAGACCTCCTCGTTGGAGGCCACCACTTTGGCGCCCGCGGCCGTGTACTCGGCATCCTCAAACCCGGAACCCCGGCCGGCGTCCCGTTCCACCAGCACCTCGTGACCAGCCTTCACGAGGGCATTCACGCCAGCCGGGGTCATGGCGACCCGGTTCTCGTAGGCTTTCAGTTCCCGTACAACCCCTACCCTCACGGCGTTCACTCCTTCCCCGCCCCGGCGCCGCCAAGGCGCCAAGACGCCTTGTGGATGCGTGCACCGAGAACGAACGATGATGCTTGCCCCTTCTGACCCATATTATCCCATGGTGCGCATGTTCCGCCAAGCCCGACTTTGGGTCCTTTGGGAAGAGTGCGTCACTATTGCCCCACAGGGGCCACCAGCCGGAGCAGGTGCGGCGACACGTAGGCTTCCACGAGGGCGGCGGCCACGAGAAGCACGGCCGCGGAGAGCAGGGTGTTGGAGTAGCCGGCCAGGGCGCCGTAGTATCCGGAGAGCCGCCGCCGCACCCGCCACGAGGTGGCGACCTCCAGGACGAACCCTACGGAGGCCGACGCCGCCAGGATGAGCCCCGGCACCTCCAGCACGGTCTGCGGCAGGTGCCCGGCGGCCGCAACCAGGACCCCCCGTGTGCCCAATTCCGCGGCGAGGTACGCGACTGCAAAGCCAGAGGTGAAGCCGCGCACCAGCGGCAGCGCCGGCACCGCGACGGCGCCCGCCAGAGAAATAGAAAGCACCCACATCAGCGAGACCAGCCGGGCCTGCCGCAGCAGCGCATCCCGCAGCAGTTCCCCTGCGGACGGGCCGCGCCCCACCGCCAGCGCCTGCATCGAGTCGGAGAGCATCCGCACCAGTTCCTGCCGCGTCTCCAGGTCCAGGCTGCGCACGGCGAGCGCGCCGAAGAGCAGCCCGATGACGAACAGGCCCGCGTGCAGGAGCACCAGATTGCCCCGCCGGATCACCAGGTCTTCGAGGTTTTCGCGCCACGCCTCGTACAGATGCATTCCCCGCCCCACCCTTGTCCATAGACTCACGGGGAGTCTATGGGACAGGGCGGGCAATTATGTCGCGGAAGGGTCGTCACAAACGATCACGCGGCCGTAGACCCCGCCGCCGCCCGACTCGATGTCCAGGCGTCCTTCCCGCGCCAGGACCACCAGGCGGGCGAGCCGCGCACCCACCACCTCGGCCAGCTCTTCTTCCGACGCCCGGTGCAGCACGGCCATCTCGGTGCCGAACGCCGCCACCAGCCGCTCGAGACCCCGCCGGCCGAGGCCGGGCACGAAGCTGAGGGGCACCTGGTGCACATAGGGCGGCCGCTCCCTTTCCACGCGGACGAACCGCCCCTCCTGCCAGGCCCGGTAGTGGCGGATGCGGTCGAGCACCCCGAGCACCACGCGGTGATGCGGGTCCACCGAACAGCGGAGCACCGGCGGGTCGCCCTCCACCCGCCGGCCGCACGTGAGGCAGAAGGTGCGGTGGTACTTTCCCAGGCGCGGGTCGAGCCCGTAGTTGGCGAGAACGGCCCGGCCCCGCTCCCCCCGCAGGGCCAGGAGCCACTCGTCGAAGCTGGGCTCAGCCACCAGCAGCTGGTTGTACTCCCGGCCGATGCGGCCGAGGGAATGGGCGTCCGAGTTGGCCAGAAACGGAAAGCGGCTGAGCTCGGGAATCTCGTCCGCCAGCGCCGTGTCGGCCGAAAGCCCCAGCTCCACCGCCGGAACCGCCCCCCAGAGATCGGGCGGAATCACCTCGGATATGGCGGGGGCGGCGCCCAGGGCGGACTTGTGGGGCGTGAAGATGTGGGCCGGGATCACCACGCCTCCCAGCCCCGCCACCGTCGCCACCACTTCCGGTGCGCCCGCGCCGTGCAGGCGCTGGGTTGAGAGCTGCCGGTTTCGCACCCGCCCGGCCTGCCACCCTGCGAACGCGCGCAGCGGCTCCAGGCCGCGGAAGTAGCAGAGCAGGTGGACCGGTCGCCCCCCATGGACCACCTCCACCTCGGCGCCCGGGATGAGCGTCACCTCGTCGTAGGCCAGGCCCCCGCCCGGCCGCTCGGACACCCGCCCCTCCGCGACCAGCCGCTCCAGATCCGCGAGGCCGCCGCCGGTCGCCGCGTCGATCACCCCCACCAGCCGGATGCCCTTCCGGTCGCGGGCCTCGGCCAGGATGCCCTCGAGGGTGAGCGACCGCGCGGCCGCGATCTTCACGGGACCGCCGGGGTCGCCGGCCCACCCCAGGTGCACGTGCAGGTCGGCGTAGACCACCTGCAGGGGCTCAGCGGCCGCGGCGCCGGGCATAGAGCAGCACCCCCGCCAGCGTCTTGGCGTCCCGCAACTCGCCCGCGAGCGCCATCCGCAGGGCCTCGTCCAGGCTGAGCCGCACGAGGGCGATCTGCTCGTCCTCGTCCATGGGCAGCCGGGAGGGCTCCAGCTCCTCCGCCAGGAAGAGGTGCAGTTTCTCGGTGCAGAACCCGGGGGCGCTGTAGAACTCGCAGAGCTTCGTCAGCCGGCGGGCCCTGAAGCCCGCCTCCTCCTGCAGCTCCCGTTCGGCGGTGGTCGCCGGGTCCTCGCCCGGCTCGCACGTGCCTGCCACCAGTTCCAGCAACTCCTCGCCCGCGGCGTAGCGGTACTGGCGCACGAAGAGCAGGTCGTCGCCATCCACCGCCAGCACCACCACTGCGCCCGGGTGCGCCACCACGTCCCACGTGCGCTCGCGCCCGTCCAGTTCCACCAGGTCCCGCCGGACCGTGATCACCCGGCCCCGGAAGATCTCGTCGCGCTTGACCACTTTCATCTCCATGGCTAGCCATGCTCCTTTGTTGCTTCATTGCCGCACAGGGGCCGGGCGATCGACTGTCATCCCTACTCGGCCACGTACAGCCGGCTCAGCTGCCCGATCCGCTGCAGGCGTTCCTCGGCGAGCACCTCGGCCGCCTGCGCCGTGCTGATGTTCCGCTCCTCCGCGATCTGGAACACCCGGAGCAGCTTGTCGTAGATCGTGGCCACCCGGGCCAGCGCCCGCTCCCGGCTGTATCCGACCGGATGGAACTCCTCCGCCACGTTGACCACGCCGCCGCCGTTGATCACGAAGTCCGGCGCGTAGAGGATCGACCGCTCCCGCAGCATGTCCGCGTGGCGGGGCTCCTTGAGCTGGTTGTTGGCCGACCCGGCGACGATCCGGCACTTGAGCTGGGGAATCGTCTCGTCGTTCAGCACGGCGCCCATGGCGCAGGGGGCGAAGATATCGCAGGCAACGCCGTAGATTTCCGCCGGGGCCACGGGCGTCGCCCCGAACTCCCTGACCGCCCGGTCCACAAGCTCCGGGTGGATGTCGGTCACGATCAGGCGGGCGCCCGCCTCGTGCAGGTGACCGCAGAGCGCCCAGCCAACCTTCCCCAGCCCCTGCACGGCCACCTTCTTGTCCTTCAAGTCTTCCGACCCGAATACCTGCCGCGCGCAGGCCTTGATTCCCTCAAACACGCCGTAGGCCGTCACGGGAGACGGGTCTCCCGATGCCTCCGCCCGCCCGGCTGCGTGCCGCGTCTCCATCTGCACGTAGGTCAGGTCCTCCACAGTAGTGCCCACATCTTCGGCGGTGATGTACCGCCCGCCCAGCGACTGCACGAACTTGCCGAAGGCCCGCAGCAGCGCCTCGCTTTTCTCCGTGCGCGGATCGGCCCAGATGACGGCCTTGCCGCCGCCCAGGTTGAGGCCCATGGCCGCGTTCTTGTACGTCATGCCCCGGGAGAGGCGCAGCACGTCCGTGACGGCGTCGTCCTCGCGCTCGTACTTCCACATACGGACCCCGCCCAGGGCCGGGCCCAGCGTGGTGTCGTGAATGGCGATGATGGCCCTGAGGCCCGTGGACCTGTCGTAGCAGAAGACGAGCTGCTCGTGCCCGTACTGCTCCATCTGGCCAAAGATTCCCATGCGATGAACCTCCCCTTTGTGATGCTGCAGAGTATTCAGGCAGCGGCGGCAAGGGCCGCTTCAGGAGCGGGAGCGAGAGCGCACTGCGGGGCCCCTATTCGGGCACGTAGATGCGACCCAGCCGACCGATCTGCTCGATGCGCTGCTCCGCCAGGCGGTCGGCCGCCAGACAGGTGGGAATCCCCTCTTCCCGGCTGATGGCGAAGATCCGGAGGAGCAGGTCGTAAAGGGCGGCCACCTTGCGCCGTGCCCGTTCCGGGTGGAAGCCGAGCAGCTCGTCGGCCACCTGGATCAGGCCGCCGGCGTTGATCACGTAGTCCGGGGCGTAGAGGATGCCCGCCTCGTACAGCAGGTCGCCGTGGCGCCGCTCGGCCAGCTGGTTGTTGGCGGACCCTGCGACGATCGCACAGCGGAGGCGCGGGATCGTCTCGTCGTTCAGCACGCCGCCCAGGGCCGAGGGCGAGAAGATGTCGCAGGGCTGGTCGTAGATCGCGTCCGGCGCCACGGCGGCCACCCCGGGATGGGTGGCACAGATCTCCGCCACCCGCTCCGGACGGATGTCGGTCACCGTGACGCGCGCCTCTTCCTCCAGCAGGTGGCCCAGGAGGCGGGTGCCCACCTTGCCCAGCCCCTGCAGGGCCACGCGCCGCCCCCTCAGGGAGTCGTCGCCCCAGACGAAGCGAGCAGCCGCCTTCATGCCCAGCCAGACGCCATAGGCCGTGAGGACGGCGGTGTCGCCGGAACCCCCTTCCTCCTCCGGCAGACCGACGAACCACGGCGATTCCTGCTTCGCCCAGACGAAGTCCTGCTTGTCTGTGCCCACGTCGGTGCCCGTGACGATGCGCCCGCCCAGGGTGCCCACGAAGCGGCCCAGGGCCCGGAAGAGCGCCTCGGACTTCTCGGCGGCCGGGTCTCCCCAGATGACCACCTTGCCGCCGCCGTGGTTCTGCCCCGTGGCCGCAGACTTGTAGGTCATGGCCCGGGCCAGGCGGAGGGCGTCTTCCAGGGCGGCCGCCTCGCTCGGGTAGGGCCACATCCGGCAGCCCCCCAGCGCGGGACCCAGCGTCGTGTCGTGAATCGCGATGATCGCGCGCAGGCCGGTGGCGCGGTCGTAGCAGAAGACGACCTGCTCGTGGCCGTCGCTCATCATGCGCTCGAACACGCCCATGCAGGCTCCCCCCCTGCGTCTCTGACGAGCACCCGTAGGTGCAACATCCATGCCAGCAGGGGGCAGTCCCTGGCCCGGGGTTCCGCGTTAGTCGGCCCGGACCGCAGCGGTCCGGGCCGGCACGGCTCCGAGGGGTTGCCAGGTCAAACCCCAGGCCGCCCCTGGGAAAAATGTCCGGATGCGGCGGTTGGGGGCACTGCGCACCTTCCTGCAAGTCTCTGCAGAACTATGCCTGCACAAACTCGCAGGCTTCCGGCCCGACGAAGACGGCGCAGCCGCGCGCCCCTACATCAGCCCGTACCGCTCCAGCTTGTAATACAGCGTACGGGGAGCGATCTGTAGCCGCCGCGCCGCCTCCGTCTTGTTCCCCTTCGTCTCCGCAAGGGCACGCATGAGCGCTGACTTCTCGGCCTCGGCCACCACCTCGTGCAGGGGCCGGGTCCGCCGGCCCTGCCCCTCCGGCGGAGGGGTCGGAGGCGCCGCCGGCGACGGTGCGCTCCCCAGGGGCGGCAGGAAGCGCCGCTCGATGGTGGTGTCGGTCACCGCCATTGCGATCATGGCCCGGCCGATGATGTTCTCCAACTCCCGCACGTTGCCCGGCCAGTGATACTCCCGCAGCACCTGAAGAGCGTCGGGGGCAATGTCACGCACGTTGCGGCCGTATTCTTCGTTCAGCTTGGCGATGAGGTGCGCCACGAGCCGCGGGATGTCTTCCTGGCGGTGGCGGAGCGGCGGGATGACGATCGGGACCACGTTCAGGCGGTAGTAGAGGTCCTCCCGGAACTTTCCCCTTGCGATCATGTCCTCCAGGGGCGCGTTGGTGGCGGCGATCACGCGTACGTCCACCTTCACCGGCTTCGCCTCGCCCACTCGCACAATCTCCTTCTCCTGCAACACCCGCAGGAGCTTCGCCTGCAGCCCCAGCGGCAGCTCGCCGATCTCGTCGAGGAAGATGGTGCCGCCGTCGGCCTCCTCGAAGAGCCCCCGCTTCCCGCCCTTGCGGGCGCCGGTGAACGCGCCCTCTGCGTAGCCGAAGAGTTCCGACTCGAGCAGGGCCTCGGGGATGGCGGCACAGTTGACTCGGATGAACTGCCCCTTGGCTCGACTGGAGGCGTTGTGGATGGCGTGGGCGAACAGCTCCTTGCCCGTGCCGCTCTCCCCCCGGAGCAGCACGGTGGCCGGCGTCTCCGCCGCCCTGCGGGCCTGCTCCACCGCCTGCTGCATCACGGGGCTGTCGGCGATGATCTCGCTGAAGGTGTAGGTCGAGGTAAGACGCCGGATCAGCTTCCGCTGCTGCTCCAGTTCGGCCGAGAGCCGCGCGATCTCCGACACGTCGCGTACCACGCCCACCGAGCCCTTGAGCTTCCCATCCACCAGGATCGGGGCGACGTTCACGATCACCTCCCGCTTGTGCGGACCCACCCGCATGGGCACGTTCCGCACCGGCCGCCGGGTGCGCAGCACCTGCAGGTGCATGGATTCCTGGCTCGGGTCGATGTCCACCGTTGCCGGCTTGCCGATCACCTCCTCCGGCTTCAGCCCCGTCAGCGCGGTGTAGGCGGGGTTGACCATCCAGCCGATGCCGTTCTCATCCACCACCGAGATGGCGTCCTGGGTCGAGTTGAAGATCGCCTCCAGCAGCACCTTCATCTCCCGGAGGCCCGTGATCTCCTCAGCCAGGGCCTTTACCTCGGTGATGTCCCGGAAGACGGCTACGGCCCCCACCACCTGCCCGTCCCGGGACCGCACCGGCACCCGGTTGGTGACGATGGTGGTCTTGCCCACCTCCTGCTGCTGGTTCAGCTCTGCCTTCCCCGTGGCCAGCACCACGTGCAGCCGGGTGTTGGGGATGACCTCGGCGGCGGGCCGGCCGAGCAGCTGCTCCCGGTTCACGCCCAGCAGTTGCTCAGCCGCGCGGTTGCAGAGCGTGATCGCCCCCTCGGCGTTTACCGCCACGATCGCGTCGTGGGTGGAATCGAGCATCACGTCGCGCTCCAGCTCTCGCGCCTCGAGTTCCCGCAGCAGGCGCAGGCTCTCGTCCACGAAGCTGAGCATGAGGTTCATGGCCAGCCCCTCGATGATGACGGCGCGGGGGTGCTTCCTTCGCTTTACTTCCTCGACCAGCCCCGCCTCCCCCGTGGCGTCCACGATGATGTCCACCTCGGGCAGCGTGATCAGCTCCGTGTAGTCGATGGTGGTGCGGATGCCGTGGCGCATGGCCAGCGCGATGCCCGGCGCGGCCGGGTTCCGGTCGGCCACCCCGAGGACGCGCACCTGGCGCGGCGTGCTCACCAGGGCGGTGAGCAGGGAGGAGCCGCCCTTGCCCGCGCCGATGATCACCAGGTTCAGCATGCGCGTCACCTCTGGGAATTGAGACTTGCCTATCCCTTCTGCCGCTACCCTGCAGTTTCCTGCAGAAAAGGAGCGACCCCGCCCGCAGGCGGGGTCGTCGGTCTCAACGTCAACTCGCCTTGTACCCGGCCCGGAGCCGGTCGGCGACCAGGGCGATGAACTCGGAGTTGGTGGGCTTGGCCCTGCTGCCGTCCAGGTGGCCCAGGGCCGCGCTCAGCCGGTCGCTGCTCCGGTCCCAGGCCAGTGCGATCGCATGCCGGATCGCCCGCTCCACACGGCTCGCCGTGGTGCGGTAGTGCCGCGCCACCGCCGGGTAGAGACCCTTGGTGACGGCGCCCAGGAGTTCGGGCTGCTGCAGAACCATGAGGACGGCGTCGCCCAGGTAACGATAGCCTTTCACATGGGGCGGCACGCCCAGCTCGCGGATGAGCTGGTGCACTTCCTCCAGCGACCGGTAGCCAGCCTGCGCCCCGGGCGCCATCCGAGTCGTCCCTGGCGCCACCTTCCCCGCCGCCAGCTCGCGCACGCGCGTGCCCAGCAGGTCCAGATCGAACGGCTTCACGAGGTAGTAGTCTGCGCCCATCTCGAACACGCGCCGGGCGAACGACTCCTGCCCCAGCGCGCTCAGCACCAGGATCTTGGGACGCGCCTTGAGCCCCGTCTGGCCCAGTCGCTCCAGCACCCCGATGCCGTCCAGATAGGGCATGATCAGGTCAAGGATCAGTACGTCCGGTCGGGTCTCGTTGATGGCCTGCAGCGCGTCGAGGCCGTTGTGAGCCTCCCCGACCAGTTCGATGTCCGGCGTGGAGGCGAAGTACTCCTTCAGCAGCGCGCAGAACTCGCGATTGTCGTCGCACACGAGAACGCGGATTCCGGCCGAAGCCACGTTCCGTCACCCCCATAACCAGCTGGACCATTGCCCCACGGAAAACGGAGCGACCCCCTCCGCCCACCTCCCATTATACATATACTCATATCGGTGTTACCCGCCCGTTACCGCCGGGAGAACGGGAAGCCTCCGGGAGAGTCCTTCCTCCCGGAGGCCGGCGTCATCGGTCTCAGCCTTCAGGATGCCCGCTTCCTGGAGCATCCACTCGATCAGCACCCCGTATCCCCGGGTGGGGTCGTTGACGAAGACGTGCGTCACCGCGCCCACCACGCGGCCATCCTGGATGATGGGGCTGCCGGACATTCCCTGCACGATACCGCCCGTCGCTTCCAGGAGCCGCGGGTCCGTGACCTGCACGATCATGTTCTTCCCCTCGGCCGTCGGCTGGCGCATGAGCCGCACGATCTCGATCTGAAAGCGCTCGATTTTCTGGCCCTCCACCACGGTGAGCATCTCGGCCGGGCCTTCCTTCACCTGGCTGGCCATGGCCACGGGCAACGGCTCAGGGTAGAGCGGGTTGCGTACAGGGGCGGAGAGCCGTCCGAAGATGCCGAAGCGCGTGTTCTTCTCGATCGTTCCAAGCCGGCCGCCCGACTCGAACTGGTTGGTGATCTTCTCGCCGGGCGCGGCCCGCTTGCCTTTCTGGATCTTGACCACGTCCACAGCGGTGATGTGACCCTCAGCGAACTCGAACGGCCGCTTGGTCTCGCCGTCTGCGATGACGTGGCCGAGGGCGCCGAACTTGCGGCTGGCCGGATGGTAAAAGGTGAGCGTGCCCACGCCGGACGCGCCGTCACGGATGTAGAGGCCCACCCGCCACCGGCCGGACTCTCCGTCCTGGACCGGTGTCACGGTGCGTTCCAGGCTCTCGCCGCCGCGGCGAACCGTAACCGTCACGGGACGTCCCTTCCGCCCGGCTTCCTGGAACAGATGCGCAGCGTGTTCCTCCCCCCGCACCGGCTTGCCGTCGATGGCGACGATGGCGTCGCCGATCTGAATCCCGGCCTCGCGGCCCGGGTGGTGCACCTGGCCGTCGCTGTCCTTCACGGCCGCAAAGCCGACGACCAGCACGCCCTTGCTTCGCAGCCGCACCCCGATGGAGTGGCCGCCGGGCACCACGCGAATCTGCGGCACCACGTCCACCGTCATCCGGCGGATGGGGATCAGCCCGAACAGCTTCACGTCCAGGGTGTAGCGGCCGGTCTCCTCAGCGGCCAGGCTCACCGGGCTGGTCCCGCCCACTCCCAGGCCGGAGCCGCCGGCCGTCTGCACGGCCGTGCTGAAGGGGATGCCCAGCGACAGTTCGTGGGCCTGTCCCTGGGGGAGGCGCAGGTGATCGGGCAGGGTCACGAAGGTGCGGAACTCCGGAGTCGCAGCGATCGCAAGGATCAGGACGACCAGCAGAAGGCCGGCGGCCCTCCGCCACTTCTCCCGGGTTGACATCGGGGCGTCCCTCCCTGAAGCTTCTCTACCCCAGGGCGGCCCCTTCCTCCGCTTGGTCTCTCACTTCTCGAAAGAACGGGCGGCGTAGTTGACCTCGCCGCCTTCTGTGCACATTAAGTTACCCTGACGCGTACCGGATTATGCAACCTGGCCACCTAAACCGACGCGGCGGCGCTCCTGAGCGACGCCTTCAGCTGCGCAGCCGTGCGAATCATATCGTGGGCGGCCGCCATGGTGTACTGCGTCACCTCCGCGCCGCCGATCATGCGTGCGATTTCGCCGGCGCGCCCGTCGTCGTCCAGCAGCTGGCAGCGCGTCGTCGTCCGGCCGCCTTCCGTCGCCTTCTCGATGCGGAAATGGCGGTCGGCCAGCGCAGCCACCTGCGGCAGGTGCGTCACGCAGAGCACCTGCCGGTCGCCGGCGATCCGGGCCAGCTTCTCACCCACGGCCTGCGCGGCCCGGCCCGAGATGCCCGTGTCCACCTCGTCGAACACGAGGCTCGGGATGTTATCGACACGCGCCAGAATCGCCTTCAGCGCCAGCATGATGCGGCTCATCTCGCCGCCGGAAACGATTTTCGCCAGGGGCTTTACCGGCTCACCGGGGTTGGGCGAGAACAGGAACTCCACCCGGTCCCAGCCCCGCGGGGTCAGCGCCCTGTAGCTGGCCTCGGGCGGCTGCTCCACCGCCACCACGAACCGGGCCGAAGGCATGCCCAGGTCGGCCAGCTCCTGCGCGACCCGCTCGCCCAGCTGAGCGGCAGCCTCCTTGCGGGCGGCGCTCAGCGCCCGCGCCACCGCCTCGGCCTCGCGCCCCAGTTCCTCCTCGCGGGCCGTGAGCTCCGCAATCAGCTCCTGGCTGTGCTCGAGCCGGTTCAGCTCCTGCTCCACCTGTTCCAGATAGGCCAGCATCTCCGGAATGGAGTCACCGTACTTCCGCTTCAGCCCGGAAAGCTGGTCGAGTCGGCCCTCCACCTCGGCCAGGCGCCGAGGGTCCAGATCGACCCGCTCCTGGTAGTCGGCAAGGGCGTGGCTGGCCTCCTGGGCGTGCACCAGCGCGGCCGACACCATTTCCAGCGCCTCGGCGAGGCCAGGATCGAGCCGCAGGGCGTCCTCCAGTTCCGCCCGCACCCGCCCCAGTACGTCGACCACGCTCTCCTGCCCGCGCGCACCCTCGTAGAGGGCGGCGTACGATTCGGCGGCGACCCGCTTCAGTCTCTCGGCGTTGGCGAGCAGCCGGTGCTCGGCTTCCAGTTCCTCCTCCTCGCCGACCCGGAGGCGCGCCGACCGCAGTTCCTCCGCCTGGAAGCGGAGCAGGTCCTCCCGGCGGGCCCGGTCTCGCTCGTCGCCGACCAGTTCCTTCAGCTCGGCCTGGACCCGGTGCAGTTCCTGCACCAGCTCCGCCATGCGGGCGCGCAGGTCCGAGAGGTCGAGCCGCGCGTAGCGGTCGAGCAGCTCCAGCGGCTTGCCGGCCGTCTGAAGCAGCGACCCGCCGTACTGATCCAGGAGGTCGAGGTGTTTCTCCGCCTGCAGGAGCGACTGGTGCTCGTGCTGTCCGTGCAGGTCCACCAGCCCCTGCGTGGCCTCCCGCAGCATGCCCGCCGTCACCGTGCGGCCGTTCAGGCGGATGACGCCCCTGCCGGTACGCGCGATCTCCCGCCGCACCACCAGGAGGCCGTCCTCTGCGACAGGAATGCCCAAGGACCGCAGCGCCTCGCGGCTCTCGGGCGCATCGGTCAGGTCGAAGACGGCCTCGATGACGGCCCGCTCCTCGCCGGCCCGTACCACGTCGGCCGAGGTGCGGCCGCCCAGCACCGCCTGCACCGCGTCCAGGATGATGGACTTGCCGGCGCCGGTCTCGCCCGTCAGAACGTTCAGCCCCTCGGTGAACTGGAGCCGGATCTGGTCAATCAGGGCGAACTGTTCAATTGCGATCTCGACGAGCACACGACGCCCCTCCCTCTTACCGCATCAGCCCCCGGAGCCGCTCGGCCACCTCCCCGGCGGCATCGGCCGGCTTCACCACCACGATCACCGTGTCGTCGCCGGCCACGGTGCCGATGATCTCCCGCACATCGAGGTGGTCGACGGCCGCGGCCACGCCCTGCGCCGTCCCGGGCAGCGATTTCAGCACCACCAGGTTGCCGCTGAAGTCGATGCTCAGCACGGCTTCCTTGAAGATGCGCCGGCGCTTGTCCCAGGAGCCCGCGGGCTCCTCCGGCAGGGCGTAGCGGTACCGCCCGTCGGGGGTGGGCACCTTGTTCAGCTGCAGCTCCTTGATGTCGCGCGAGATCGTCGCCTGGGTGACCGGAATGCCCTCTGCAGCCAGGGCGGCAGCCAGCTCTTCCTGCGTCTCGATCACACGGGTCTTGATTACTTCCAAGATCTTGGCCTGTCGTCGTGCTTTCACGGTCGTCACCTCATCACGCCAATCTGCGCACCCACCGGGGGCGGCCTTTTCCTGCGGATTCGGCGGCGCCCCCGCCGATCCCTGCATAATCATCCGCAAACCATGTATATGCAGTGCTGTATCGCCCTACACGCCCGAGAGTTTCTGCCGGAGCACGTCATAGAACCGGTAGCCCGGGAGCCGCACCAGCCGGGCCGGATACGGCGCCCGCTCCACCCGCACCACATCGCCCGGAACCAGGGGGAACGGGTCGGAACCGTCGGCCGAGAGGCCGACCTCACCGGGGCTCGCGACCACCCGGATGGCCACCGCATCGTCGGCGCCCACCACAATGGAGCGGGCGCTCATGGTGTGGGGGCAGATCGGGGTGATCAGGAAGCAGTCGACCGTGGGATCGACCACGGGCCCCCCGGCCGAAAGGGAGTAGGCCGTTGAGCCCGTCGGCGTCGCCACGATCACGCCGTCGGCGCGATAGCGGGCGACCTGCGTCTCGCCCACCGACACCTCCAGGTGCACCATCCGGGCGCGGGGACCCTTGGAGATGACGGCGTCGTTAAGGGCCGAGAGCTCCGACACCGGCACGCCCTCCCTTTCCACGGCGGCCCGCAGCATCACGCGCTCCTCCAGTACATACTCGCCGTCCAGCACGCGGTCGAGGCGGGAGAGCGCCTCGCCGCTCTCCATGGCGGTGAGGAACCCCAGGTGCCCGGTGTTGATGCCCAGCACCGGTACGCCGTACGGCGCCACCCGCTGGACCGCCCGGATGAGGGTGCCGTCGCCGCCCAGCACGATCAGCACATCGACTGCGGCCCACGCCTGCTCTCCGGCCATGGCCAGGTCCGGCCGCCCCAGGTGCCGGGCTGCAGACGGCGCCAGCAAGACCTCGGCCCCGCGGGCCTGGAGCCGCTCCAGAATCTGCGCGCCCGTCTCCAGCGTCGACGGCTTCTCCCCATTCAAGACCATCGCGACCTTGCGCATGCAGGCCCGGCCTCCCCGAGGCGTAATTTCCAAGTTAGTATTCGCCTCCTTCCTCATCCTTCCTCTTGTGTGCCGGGTCCCGGGTCCTCCGCCGGGCCCACACGCCCTCGAGTGTCAAAGTCCTGCACTCTCCCTCGCCAGGGGTGTACTGGATCTTGACACTCCCGCCGCAGACGATGGAGCCGCAACCTTCTCCGGCGGCCCTGGAGACGGGTCTGGTTCGGGTTGAACCGGTTTGAAACTGTCGCGGAAGTCGTAGCCACAGTCAACCGCGGGAGCGAATGTCAGAATCCAGCACACCCGACCGCAGGGGGGATGACGGATTTTGACGTTCCCGCCGCCGGTAGGAAGCGCCAGGCCCCGTCGGGACCAGTGTCACAGACCGGCGGGTTGAGGCAGCGTGAGACTCCGGTTGCACCCGGTCATGGTCACGCGGGCATTCCCCTGCGTAGACTGGTGCACAGTAGAACGCACGGCAGCAGCTGTGAAAGGAGGTGCCTGCCCGTGCTCACCGGCGCCACGATGCCGTCCAACCTTGCCGCGCTCCCCCTCGGAGCAGCCCCTCCGGCGTTCGCGTCTTCGGCTTCCCCGAGGTCGTCCGGAACGGGGCAGCCCAGCGCCGGTGCCCAGCCGGCCGTTCCGCACACCTGGCAGGGGCCACAGGCCGCGCTCCCCGGCACACCGGTTCCCTGGCCCCCCACCATCCTGCCCATGCCGGGCCCGGCCCGGCTCGGTCCGTCCCGGGTCCAGGGGGGGCGCCGCACCGGGGTGCTCGGCGTCGCCATGATGCCGGTGGCGGCCGTTCCGCCGCCGGCCGCGGCCGGCGGGCCGCACCCGCTACCCGGCCTGCCCCCCTGCCCGCTGCCGCATGGCTTCCCCAATCCCTTCGCCATCGCCGCGCTGATCGTGCCCGCACCCGCCGGCCCCGGTCCCGGAAGCGGCCCGCGCACGGTGACCGCCACGGGCCCCGGCGCATAGGCTGGGCCGGGGGGATATGGCGATGTACTACGGCTTTGGAAAACCCTTCGGTTTCGGTAAGCCCTTCGGTTTCATCGGGAGCCCCTTCTTCCAGAAACCCTTCTTCGGCAAAGGTTTTCCCGCGACGAAGTCCACGGGATTCAGTTCGGCCGTACCCAACACCACCATCGCGACCACGCCCTTCCCGGGCGGCATCTAGCGCCGGCGCCCGGACGGGCGGCGCGAAAAGCGCCCGGCCGACCCTCAGGTCGGCAGGGCTCGCTGACGCCTGGACTTACTGGGTATCCTTGGCCTCAGCCTTCGGCTCCTCGGCGGGCCTTTCCGGGAAAGGCTTCGGCTTGATCGCTTGCGGGGAGAACATCTGGATATAACCACAAGCCGGGCACCCCAGCATCACCACGGGCACTGCAGGCCCCGGCACGGGCTGATTCTTCTCGTTGAGCGCCAGCGGCGTCCAGACTCCGGGAACCTGGGCGAGCTTCTTGTTGCCACAATGAGCGCATTCCACTTCGATGGCCACGAACGCACCTCCTCACCTTCATGATTCCCGGTCTGAGGACTGGCTTCCTGCTTTCCGCCCCGGATTCTCCGCGGGCAGCAGCCAGGCCAGGAACTCCCGGTTGCCGTCGCCGCCCCGCACGGGCGATTCGATGACCTCCCGGCCCACGAGCCCCAGCGCCGTGGCGGCGCCCAGCACGCGCTCCACCGCCCGCCTGTGCTGGCGCGGGTCGCGCACGATGCCGCCCTTGCCCACCCCGGCCGGGCCCACCTCGAACTGTGGCTTGATCAGGGCCACGATCTGGCCGCCGGGGGCGAGCAGCCGCACCACGGCCGGCAGCACCAGGGTGAGCGAGATGAACGAAACGTCGACCACGGCCAGGGCCGGCGCCTCGGGCAGGCGCTCTACCCTGCGGATGTCGGTCTCCTCCATCGCCACCACCCGCGGGTCTGCCCGGAGGCTCGGGTGCAGCTGGCCGCGGCCCACGTCCACCGCGTAGACCAGGCGGGCGCCGCGCCGGAGCAGGCAGTCGGTGAAGCCGCCGGTGGAGGCGCCCACGTCCAGGCAGACGAGGCCCGCCGGGCGGATGCCGAAACGGTCGAGCGCTGCCTCCAGCTTGAGCCCGCCCCGCCCCACGTAGCCGATGGGATCGCCCGTGACCTCCAGCGCGTCTGCGGGCCCCACCTTGTGGGCGGCCTTCGTGACCACCTGTCCGTTCACCCGCACCAGCCCGGCGGCGATCGCCTCCTGGGCACGCTCCCGGGAAGGAAAGTGGCCACCCGCCACCAGGGCGACGTCGAGGCGCTGCATGCGCGGTTCCCCCTTTTCCGTGCACAGAAACGGAGCCCCTTCCCCGCAGGAAGGCGCTCCGCTGCTCCTTCTCGCTCCACCCCGGGCCCCGTGTGCGACCCTTCCGCAGGCGCTACTCGTCCCCCGCAGCCCGGGTACCGGGACGCCGCCGCACCCGCCGGCCGGCCGGCGCCGCGCTCAGCTCCGAGCGGAGCCGCAGCACCAGCTCCTCGGCGCGCCGGGCGATGCCGTCGGGCGTCAGCCCATACCGCGCCAGGTGCCGCACCGGGTTGCCGTGCGGGACGAACTCGTCCGGAATCCCCATGCGCAACACGGGGACGGGAACCCGGTGCTCATTCAGCAGCTCCAGCACGGCCGAGCCAAACCCGCCGGCGAGGCAGGCCTCCTCCACCGTGACCAGGGCGCCCACCTCCCGCGCCGACCGGACGAGCAGTTCGGCGTCCAGCGGCTTCACGAACCGCGGGTTGATCACCCGCGCGGAGATGCCCTTCTCCTCCAGCAGCCGGGCTGCCTCCAGACAGACCGGCGCCATGGTGCCCAGACCGATCAAGGCCACGTCCTCGCCCTGCCGGAGCACCTCGCCCTTGCCGATGGGGAGGGTGCGGAGTTGCTCGTCCAGCGGCACCCCCTGGGCCTTGCCCCGCGGGTAGCGCAACGCCGCCGGGCCGTCCAGCTGCAGGGCGGTGTAGAGCATGTGCTGCAGCTCGTTCTCGTCCTTCGGGGCCATCACCACCATCCGGGGGATGGTGCGCAAGAACGCCACGTCGAACACGCCCTGGTGCGTGGCGCCATCCTCCACCAGGCCGCCCCGGTCAATGGCCAGGGTGACCGGCAGGTTCTGCAGCGCCACGTCGTGGATCACCTGGTCGTAGGCACGCTGCAGGAAGGTGGAGTAGACGGCAAACACCGGCCGCATCCCGCCCTTGGCCAGGCCGGCCGCGAACGTCACGGCATGCTGCTCGGCGATGCCGACGTCAAAGTAGCGGTCGGGGAACTCCCGGGCGAAGCGGCTGAGGCCCGTGCCCGACGGCATCGCCGCGGTGATGGCGCACACGCGCGGATCCTGCGCGGCCAGCTTCACGATGGTGTTCCCGAACACCTCGCTGTAGGTGAGGGCGCCGGGCTTCGCCTTCCCGGTGGCCACGTCGAAGGGGCCGCCGCCGTGGAACTTGTCCGGCAGTTCCTCCGCGTACGGAACGCCCTTGCCCTTGGTGGTGACCACGTGGACCACGGTGGGACCCGGGTAGGCCCGGGCCTGCCGCAGCACCTCCTGCAGGGCCGCGATGTTGTGGCCGTCCACCGGGCCCAGGTACGTGAAGCCCAGGTCCTCGAAGAACATGTTGTGCACCAGCAGGTGCTTCACGCCTTCCTTCAACCGGTCGACCAGATCCAGCGCCTGGAGGCCGACGAAGGGGATCTGCCGCAGGGCCTCGGCCACGTCGTGCTTCACCCGCTGGTAGGAGGGCAGGGTGCGGATGCGGGCGAGGTAGTTGGAGATGCCGCCCACGTTGGGGGCGATGGACATGGAGTTGTCGTTCAGCACGACGATCAGCTTCGTCTTGTCCTGCCCGGCGTGATCCAGGGCCTCGTAGGCCATGCCGCCGGTGAGCGCCCCGTCTCCGATCACCGCCACGACCTCGTAGCTCTCGCCGGCAAGGTCGCGGGCCTTGGCCAGCCCCACGGCCGCCGAGATCGACGTGGAGGCGTGCCCCCAGTGGAAGTGGTCGTGCACCGACTCCTGGGGATCGGTGAAGCCGGCGATCCCCCCGTACTGGCGGAGCGTGTGGAACTGGTGGTACCGCCCCGTGAGCAGTTTGTGTACGTAGCTCTGGTGCGATACGTCCCACAGAATCTTGTCCCGCGGGCTGTCGAAGACCAGGTGCAGGGCCAGGGTCAGCTCGACGACGCCCAGGTTGGGTGCGAGGTGGCCGCCGTTGCGGGCAACCGTCTCCAGGATGACCCGGCGGATCTCTGCCGCGAGCTCCGTCAACTCGGCGGGAGTCAGCGTTTTCAGTTGCTCCGGACCCGTCAGGTCCCGCAGGTGCATCTTATGAGTTCCTCCTTCGCCCGTTCTGGGAGGACCGGCCGCCCGTGAACGAACGCCCCGTGATCTGTTCGGCCCAGTAGATCACCCGTGCGGCGGCCATGACCACCGCCGTGGCCTGACTGATCGCAAAGCTCTTGCCGGCAGCCTTGCCGCCCACCGTCAGGCCGGAGATCAGGCCGATGATGAGCAGGCTGAGCGCCTGCTCCGTCCAGGGGCTGCCTTCCATGGCCAGCGTCAGGTTCAGGGCCACTGTGGCGCCGGCAGCGCCGGTGACGGCGCCGGCCACGTCTCCCACCACGTCGTTGCAGAAGTTGGCCACAGCGTCGGCGTTGCGCACCAGCCACAACGCCTGCTTCGCGCCCGGAATCTTCTTGGCCGCCATCGAGTTCAACGGGGCCAACTCGGCGGCCGTCACGCTCGTTCCGAGGACGTCAAAGACGATGTTCACCGCGATGAGCAGAAGAACGATCACAAAGGCGATGACGGCGTGGACCCGATTCAGCGCGGCGCTGGACCCCCAGTTCACCAGCACCGCCAGCACGAATGAGAAGACGCCGACCCGGACCGCACGTCGCCATCCGGGAACTGATGGAGGAGGCTCCTTGGCCATGTCTGGGAAACGCTCCTGATGTACAAACTACTATCCGGGTGGCGCAGTACGTATCCCGAAAACGACCCGGATATTTCGATACTACCATACCACCTTTTGGCCAACAACGCCAGCGGCGAAGCCGCACGAAGTGAGGAGGGCAAACGCGTACAGGCGGATGCCCCGGGGGGCATCCGCCTGTGCGGTTCAAAAGGTTATGGGTGGCAGCCTGGCAAGTAAACCTTGCGGCTTAGGTCCAGCAGGATTTCCCCGAGGCCTCCGCAGCGTCGCCGCCACGGCGGTTTCCCTTTATGGCCAAGCTGCCGTGTTGCCATCGGCAGGCCTGGATTGGCAATTAGACCGCACTTTAATCCTTGCCAGACCTCTTGCGAGCAGCCTAGGAATTTTCTTCGACAACACACCTTTTCCTAGCCTCTTTTGCAGGTTGGGTTTCAGTAGCCGTCGCCCCCGTCGTCTGCTGGCCGGCGTCGGACCGGGGCTTTCGGGCCTCGCAGGCCCTCTGCTACATCCGCCTCACCCACTCAAGGCAGGCTACGCTGCACCCAGCACCTCACCATGTTTCAGTACCGCGTGCAGGTGTTCACTGCACCGTAGCCCTGTTGCTCGCATTGGTGCAACCGCCACGCGTGCAGGCCTCCACGGAAAGAGGGTCGTTCGCCCGCATGCCGTTGCGGGTCGCCCTCAGTCCGGCAGCTCCAGGCCTTCTGGCCCGGTTGGCTGAGCCCCCAGCACCAGCCCCCGATTGGGCATCGGCGGCCAGCACCAGAGACGTCATCGTTGTGCCCATCGACGGATTTTTAGGCCCGCCTTCAGAAAAGGTAGTACTGACTAGGATACTGCGCCACCCATAATCCGAGTGAACGTCCTTTGTCACCATGCAATCATAGCATCGATTAGCTCTCACGGTCAACGACATATTCTGCCAGAGACCGGAGAACCCACCCATTTTCGCCATAGACTGAGAGCGCATCACAGGCCTCGGCTGCGGCCTCCCGCGCCCGCCGGCGGGCCTCATCGAGGCCATAGAGCGACACGTACGTGGACTTCTGCTGCTTCGCGTCGCGTCCCACGCCCTTGCCGGTCTTCGCCGCGTCGCCGGCCACGTCCAGCACGTCGTCCCAGATCTGGAACGCCAGCCCGAACTGCGCCGCGTACCGGTCGAGGCGCTCCAAGTCGGCGTCGGCGGCGCCCGCGAGCAGCCCGCCGGCGCGTACCGCCGCCCGGAAAAGGGCGCCGGTCTTCAACGAGTGGATGCGCCGAAGCTGCGTCTCCCCCGCCCGGCGGCCTTCCCACTCCAGGTCCTCCACCTGGCCGCCCACCATGCCGGCCGCCCCGGCGGCCCGAGCCACCTCGGCCACCGCCCGCAGCGCCCGCTCGGGCCCGACGCGCTCCACGAAGGCCTGCTCCGCCATCACGGCGAAGGCCTGGGTGAGAAGCGCATCCCCGGCGAGGACGGCCATGGCCTCCCCGTAGACCTTGTGGCAGGTGGGCCGGCCGCGCCTGAGGTCGTCGTCGTCCATGCACGGCAGGTCGTCGTGGATCAGGGAGTACGTGTGGATCATCTCCAGGGCGCAGGCCGTGGGCATCACGTCGTTCGCCGTGAGGCCGAACAACTCGGCCGCCGCGATCACCAGAATCGGCCGCAGCCGCTTGCCCCCCGCCAGCAGGCTGTAGCGCATGGCCTCCGCCAGCCGGGGCGGCCAGTCAGGGCCGGCGCTGTAGCGGTCCAGCGCCGCGTCCACCAGCCTGCGCCGGTCGGCGAGGTACTGCCGCAGATCGTGCATCGGCTTGTCCACTCCCTACTCCTCCGGCTCGAACGGGGCGATCACCGTCTCGCCGTTCTGTTCCAAGAGCTGCTCGATGCGGGCCTCTGCCCCGTCCAGCAGCGCGTTGCAGTGGCGGGTCAGTGCGATCCCTTCCTGAAACAGTTCCAGCCCCCGCTCCAGCGGCAGGTCGCCGGACTCCAGTTCCTTGACGACCTGCTCCAGCCGCCGGATGGCCTCCTCGAAGCTCAGGTTCTCCGTCATGTTGTGTCCTCCCCTGTTCCGCCCGTGACCTCTTCCACCTGGCAACGCAGCGAACCCCTGTGCAGGAGCACGTCAAGCCGGTCGCCCACCTGCACCTGCGCCGCCTCCTTCACCACGCGCCCTTCCGCCGTGCGGGCGATGGCGTAGCCCCGGGCCAGGACGCTCAGCGGCGAAAGCGCCTGCAGCCTTCCCGCCAGCCCGCTGAGCTCGCGCCGCCGCGCCCCGATCAGGTTACCGCCCAGGTAACTCAGGCGCCGGGCCAGTTCCTGCAGCCGCTGCCGGTCCTGGATCAGGCGGCCCTGGGGACGCTGCAGCACCGGCCGCTCCGCCAGCGCCTGCAGCCGCAGGCGTTTCCGTTCCACCGTCCGCCGGGTGGCTGCCTCCAGCCGCTGGGCGAGCTGGTCCAGCCGCTGCCGGTCTTGCAGCAGCCGGCCCTGCGGGCGCCGGAGCACCGGGCGGTCGGCCAGCGCCTGCAGGCGGGAGCGCTTCTGCACCACGGCCCGGCGGGCTGCCGCCGCGAGGCGGATGCGCAGGCCGTCCACCAGCCCCTGCAGCTCCGAGCGGGAAGGCACCACCAGCTCGGCCGCGGCCGACGGCGTGGGCGCCCGCACGTCGGCGGCGAAATCGGCGATGGTGAAGTCGGTCTCGTGGCCCACGGCCGAGACCACCGGCACCGGGCAGGCGCGGATGGCCCGGGCCAGCCCCTCGTCGTTGAAGGCCCACAGATCCTCCAGCGACCCGCCGCCGCGCCCGATGATGATCACCTCAACCTCGGGCACGCGGGCCAGACGGTTCAGGGCCCGGATCAGGCTCTCCGCCGCGCCCGGTCCCTGGACCAGGGCGGGGGCCAGGATGAGCCGGATCCCGGGGAAACGACGCCGCGAGACGGTGATCATGTCCCGCACGGCGGCGCCGGTGGGTGCGGTGACCAGCCCGACGCAGCGGGGCAGGCGGGGCAGCGGCCGCTTCAGGGCCTGGTCGAAGAGCCCCTCCGCGGCAAGCCGTCGCTTCAGCTGCTCGAACTGCAGGTGCAGGCCGCCCAGGCCGGCGGGCTCCATCGTGACGGCGTAGAGCTGGTAGACGCCGTCCCGCTCGTAAACCGTCACGTTCCCCTGCACGATGACCTGCATGCCGTTCTCCGGCCGGAAGCGGAGCCGGTTGGCATGGGAGCGGAACATCACCACCTTCAGTTGCGAGACCTCGTCCTTCAGCGTGAAGTAGATGTGGCCCGACTGGTGCCACTTGAAGTTGGAGATCTCGCCGACCACCCAGACCGACTGGAGCAGCCCGTCGCTGTCCAGCATCCGTTTCACATAGCGCGTGAGCTCACGAACCGTGAGCACCTGCCGGTCGCTCTCTGCCTCCGGCGCGATCTGCACCCTTTCGCCTCCTCCATGGGCGGCCGGGCGTTCACCGGCCGCACTGCAGCCTGGCTGCCTTCACGGTGTTGGCCATCAGCATGGCGATCGTCATCGGCCCCACGCCGCCGGGAACGGGCGTGATCAGGCTGGCCACCTCGGCAGCGCTGTCGAAGTCCACGTCGCCCCGGATGCGCCGCTTGTAGCCCGGCACCGGGTTGATGCCGACATCGATGACCACCGCGCCCGGCTTGATGTACTCGCCGGTGATCATCTGGAGTTTGCCCACAGCCGCCACCAGGATGTCGGCCCGGCGGCACGTCTCCTTCAGGTCGACCGTGCGGGAGTGGCAGACGGTGACCGTGGCGTGGGCCCGGAGCAGCAGGGCGGCCATCGGCTTGCCGACGATGTTGGAGCGGCCCACAATCACGGCGTGCTTACCCTTCGGGTCAACGCCGTACTCCTGGAGCAGCCGCATCACCCCGGCCGGCGTGCAGGGCACCAGCCCGTCCTGACCCAGCCAGAGGCGGCCCACGTTCTCGGGATGGAAGCCGTCCACGTCCTTCAGCGGGTCGATCAGCCGCACCACGGCGTCGATGTCCAGCCCTTCCGGGAGGGGCGACTGGACGAGGATGCCATGGATGGCCGGATCGCGGTTCAGCCGCTGCACCAGCTCGGCCACCTCGTCCTGGCTGGCGGTGGCAGGGAGCTTGTGCAGCACGGAGTGCATGCCCAGCTCACGGGCCGTCCGCTCCTTGTTGGCCGTGTAGACCTGGCTGGCGGGGTCGTCGCCCACCAGGACCACCGCGAGCCCCGGCGTCAGGCCCTCTTCCTTCAGCTGCGCGACCTCTCGGGCCACCTCTTCCTGCACCCGGGCCGCGACCTGCTTGCCGTCGATGACCGTTGCGCTCACGTGATCGCCTCCGTTTCCTGGGTTCCCTAAGCTCCCTTTCGCTGCCTGCCCCCCTCAGTCCTGCGCATCTGCGGTGTGGCAGGCCCGGGCCAGCAGGGCGGTTCCCACGGCGTTGTCGGTGCTGTGACGCGGATCGGCGAAGGCCAGGCGCGCCCCCACCGCAGGGTGCTCCAGCCGCGTCCGCAGCCGCTCGCGCAGGATCTGGTTGGCGGCCACGCCGCCGACGATCAGGATCTCTCGAAGTCCCGTCTCCGCGATCGCGTGCAGCAGCCACTTCTCCAGGCTCTTGGCCACGGCATACAGTACGGCCAGCGCGAGGTCAGCGGGTTCCGCCTGACCCACCAGCCGCTGTGCGGCGCTCTCGGGCCCTGAAAACGAGAGGTTGTAGCCGCGGACGGACGACGGCAGCGTCACCCGCCCCGGCGTGCCCGCCCGGGCCAGCTTCTCCAGGTGCGGGCCGGCGGGGAAGGGCAGGCCCAGGGCCACCCCGACCCGGTCCACGAACTGGCCGGCGTGAAGGTCCTGGGTGCCGCCCAGGAGCGTCTCCGCAAAACCGCCCGGCCGGCGGGTGACCCGCACCAGTTCGGTGGTGCCCCCGGAGAGGTGGATGGCCAGGAACTCGCCGCCCTCTGGCGGGTTGTCGGCGGACCAGAGCCCGGCCTGGATGTGCATCTCCTGGTGCGTGGTGGGGTAAAAAGGCACGCCCAGCGCGGCCGCCAGGGCGCGCCCGAAACCCTCGCCCACCCGGAAGGGCGGCAGGTATGAGCCCTCCACGGGCCGGGGCTTCACCGACGCGGCCACGGCCACCACGTCGGGCCCGTGGGTCCTGAGCAGCGGCTCGGCCAGCTCCGGCAGGGCGTTCAGGTGGGCCCAGACCGCCTCCTGGGGAGCCACGCCCCGCTTTCCCCTTGCCACGGCGAGCGGGCGGCGCTGGTCCTCCAGCAGCCGCCCGGCATCATCCACAAGCGCCAGCGAGCAAGTGTAGTAGCTCGTGTCAATCCCGAGATAGAGCTTCTTCCGCACCGGCAGCACCCTTTACCTCGCGAATGACAGACCCCAGAATTCCGTTGATGAACCGCGACGAATCGGCCGTGGAGAAGGCCTTGGCCAGCTCCACCGCCTCCGCCACCGCCACGCTGTCCGGCACGTCGGGGCTGTGAATGATCTCGTAGACGGCCATCCGGAGGATGGCCCGGTCTACCGCGGCGAGGCGGCCCACAGACCAGTCCCGGGCGTACCGGGCGATCAGCTGATCGCTCTCCTCCCGCCGTTGCCACGCACCCGTCACGAGGCGGCGGGCGAACTCCTTGTCATCCTCGTCCAGCCGGCCGGGCGACCACTCGGGCTCCACCTCGCGGGTAAGGGCCTGAAAGACGGCCGTCTCCGGGTCGGTGCCCGCCACGTCTATCTGAAACAGCGCCTGCAGGGCGAGTTCCCTGGCTTTTCTTCTGCTCACGTTCCGACTCCTCCCGCGCTTCAACGCCCACCGGGCGGCAGCAGGCGCTCGAGAATCTGCACCAGCGACTCCGGCCCTTCGTCGAGCCGCTTGCCTATCCAGTACCCTATCCCAGTGCAGAAGAGAATAAACAGTGCCCACCAGCCGAAGCGGACCACCAGCAGGGCGAAAACAAACCCGCCCAGCCCGCCGATGATCTTGTAGCGGTGCTCACCTGCGACCTCCCTGAGCCATTCCCAGTTCACCGAATGGCCCCCCAATCAGTCCAGGCGGCGCGTGCGGCCGTCTGTCGCGATGTTCTCGATCTCGATGCGCACCTCCGCCATGTCCACGCCGACGACCCGCTTCACGTACTGCCGCACCTGGGACTGGATCTCCTCCGACACCTCCGGGATGGAGACGTCCGGGGAGACGGTACCCGTCAGGTGCGCGTGGAGGCCGTCGGGCGCGTGGGTGATGACCGCCTTCATGTCGCGCACGCCCTTCACGGAGCGGGCGGTCTTCTTCACCAGCGACTCCACCGCGCCCAGGGAGATGTGGACCTCGCCCATTGCGGATTCGTAGATGACGGGTTGTCCACCGCCCTGCCGCGTGAAGGCGAACAGGATCAGCCGCACGGACACGGCGAAAAACGCGCCGCCCACCAGGCCGATGATCACGCGCCCGCGCCCGGTCAGCAGCGCATCCTGCAGCCAGATGTGCACCTGGAGCCACTCGGGGGCGATGGCCACCAGAATCATCAGGCCCGAGATGATCGCCAGCGAGAACGTATAAATCGAAAGTACAATACGGTCGATGATTCCCACGTGGCAAGCACCCCTTAGCGTACACGATAGTCGTCCTCAGGCTCGTTGAACGAAACTCCCTGGACGTGGATGTTGACCTCGACGCACTCCAGGCCGGTCATGGACTCCACGGCACGCTTCACGGCTTCCTGCACCCGGGTGGCGACCTCCGGGATGCGCACGCCGAACTCGACAATGATGTAGAGGTCGATGGCGACCTCCTTCTCCCCCACCTGGACCTTGACGCCCTTGGAGAGGTTCTTCTTGCCGGTCATGCGCTCGCCGACTTCCGCTGCGAAGCCGCCGCTCATGCCCGCAACCCCGTCTACCTCCATCGCGGCGATGCCGGCAATGGTGCCCACCACATCATCAGCGATGCGAATCGAGGACTCGACCTGCGGTTCCCCGCCCTCTCTGGGTTCCCTGTCCACCGACATCCGCACCTCGCCTCCGCCGCACGTTATGTAGTATTCCAGGATCTTGCCGCCGGGATACAGCGGTGGGAGCCCGTGGCCGTCTGCATGCCCATCTTAACACAGTTTGCCAGGGTTTGTCATGCCAGCAGCGCCGGCGGCGGCCTGGAAGGCTGCCGCCCCTACTTGCGCGCCTGCTGAGCAAACCGGCTCGTTTGCTGCGCAACTTTTCCGCCTCTTCGTGCGTTAAATTCCGTGGAGAGGATCCACAGGCAGAAGAGGTGGAGACACATGGGCTCCGTGTTCTTCCATCTAGCCAAGGCGGTGCTCGTGCTCACGCTCCTGGCCCATGCCGGTTCGGTTCAGCTCATCGCCGCGGCAGACGCCCGGGTGCCACCGGGGCACCGGCAGGAGGCCGCCGGGGAGGTCGCCGCACAAGTGCCCGGCGGAACCGCGGCGCAGGTCCCTGGCGGTGCCGCGCTCCCCGTACCCGACGGGCCGGACGGAAGCGACGGGGAAGAGGCGGCACCGCCCGCCGGCGGAGGCGAGCCAGAGCCCGCGCCGCCCGACGCGGCCACCCGGCCGGACCCTGAGGTCGGGGCTCCCGACGCAACGCTACCCGCAGGGACCGCGCCCCTCGGAGAGGAGCCTGCGCCCGACCCCGGGCCGGCTGCACTGGTACCGGGGCTGCCCCTCGGGGAGCCCGTCTACTCGATCCCCTTCACCGGCCGCGAGATTGTGCTCACCATCGACGACGGCCCCTCCGGGCTGACGCGCGACTTCCTCGCGCTCCTGGAAGAGGAGGAAGTCCCGGCCGTCTTCTTCTGGCTGACCGGCAACAGGAACGTGAGCCTGGCGGCAGAGGTCGTGGCCCGGGGCCACCAGCTGGGAACCCATTCCGTGTCCCATCCCCGGCTGCCCCGGCTCTCACCCGCCGTCGCCGCCGACGAGATCCTGCAGTCGCAGGCCGCCCTCGCGGCAGCCGCCGGCGCTCCCGTCCTGTACTTCCGGCCGCCCTACGGCGAGCAAAACCCCTTCGTGCTCTCCACCGCCGCGGCGCACGGCATGACGACCGTGCTCTGGAATGTGGATTCCCGCGACTGGGCCCTGGCGGACAACCCGCAGCAGATCGTGGCCAATGTGATGGAACAGGTGCGCCCCGGCGCCATCATCCTCATCCACGAGAGGCCGCAGACCCTCGACGTGCTGCGCGACCTGATCCGCCGGCTCAAGGAAGAAGGTTACACCTTCGTGCCGCTGCCGCCGCCCTCGCCCACCGGCAAGTAGCCCGCGTCCAGCTCCTGAAACGCCAGGCTGCGCAGCGCCATCGGGTAGGCCAGTCCCAGCCGCTCGCAGAGGGGCAGAACGAGCCCCTCGAACGCCTCCGCCAACCGGCGGGCGGCGCTGCGCTGCGCCCGCAAGTCGAGAGGAGCAGCGAGCGCGGGACGTACCCGCTCCAGTGCGGCGGGCAGCCCCGGCACATCGTCAGCGCCCTCCCAGCCCGTGCCGGCGGTCCCCGGCGCCAGGGCGAGGCGGTAGACGTCGAGCAACCGCCCGCCGCAGGCGAAGAGCCAGCGGTGGGCGGTGAGCGTCTGCTCCCGCCGGATGGCGCGCGCCGCCCGGAACAGGTCGCGCCAGAAGTCGCCGATCAGGGCGGAGAGGTCGACTGGGACCCCGCGGCCGACGGCGGTCCCGCCGGAACCTTCTGCCGCCGCTCCGTACCCGTCGGCAGCCGGGCGGCTCGCTGGCTCCTGGTCTCCGTCGGCCGACGCCGGACCCATGGATGATACCCGCCGGTCGAACAGGGCCGTGAGCCCGGCGCCGGACGGCGCCTCGCCGGGGGGATGCAGCCAAAGCAGCCACTCCGACCCGTCGGCCGTGATCAGGCACCAGCCCCCGGCCTCCGGGCCGCTGTAGACGCAGCCTTCCCACTCCCGGGCCCACGCCCCGACGCGGGCGAGAGCGCCGGCCTCGCCGGCCACGTGCAGCACCACCCGGGCAGCCGCTCCCGGTTGCGCAGACTCCCCCGCTGCCCAAAGGGCTTCGACAGCGGGTTCCTGCTGAAGACGGCGGATCAACTCCTGCATCAAGTGTGCGCTCATCCTCCACCTCCGTCCGGTGATCGGACCGCCCCGGGCAGATCGCCCCGAACGCCCGCCGGGACGCCGGACGCGGTACGAACCGGTTCCGACCACCTTTCCATTCCTTACGCTAACACCTTTCGAATCCCTCTCATTTTCTCCGCCATCACTGCCCGGCACCCTGCACAAGGCCGCCACCCGGAGAAAACGTGTCGTGGGGGGTCTTCCACGCCCCCCACGCACTCGCTCCGCTCAGCGTTCCCTGGCCGTCACGGTGATGGCCGTCGCCTTCACCCCGGTGATGCGGCTCACCGTGTCGATCACCTGGGCGACCTGCTGCTGCGAGAGCTGCGGCGCCTTCACCACCACCTGGGCGGAGCCCTCGGAGAGATGCACGATGGCGTCGCTGAAGCCCCGGGCCTTCACCATGGCCTCGGCCTGGCTCTCCAGGGCGGCCCGCTGCCCCAGTTCCAGGTACTGTGCGGCTGCCGACGCCTTGACCTCCTCCGTGGCGCCCCCGCTGTTCATCACCTCTTTCAGCCGGTCGCCCAGGGCGCCCCGGATCCGCTCCCGCTCGATCCGGAACTCGGCGAAGTAGTCGCGCCCTTCCATGCCCAGGGCCGCGGCAGGCGAGGCGCCCGCCAGGCCTTCAGCGGCCGACGGCCCCTCCCCGGTGGAACGCCACGCCGGGCCCTCCGCCCCGCCCTCCTGACCGGCGTCGGAAGGGCCGCCGTCCGTCAGCAGGGGGCTCTGCGGGGGCTCGGGCGCAGGGCCCGACGCCGCCCGCCACTCCCCGAAGCGGCCCACCACATACCACACCAGCGACGCCACCACCAGCAGGAAGAGCCCGAAACGGAGCAGGTCTGACCCCCGCTTCACCACGAACACCGCGCTACCCCCCATTCGCCGGCACCACCTCGATGCGGTTGGCGGGAATGTTCAGGGCCACCATCGCCGCGTCCATGAGGCGCGCCCTGATGCGTACGTCACGGGCCCCCTCGGCCACGATCAGCACGCCGGCGATCTCCGGCGCGCTGGTCCGGGCCACCACCGGCTGCTCCGCGGAACCGCTCCGGGCGAAGAGGTGGTCCTCCCGGGTGTTGGTCGACTCCGTCCGCCGGGTGGAGCTGTCGGCCGCCTCCTCCGTAGTGGTCTGCTGGTCTATGGTGGTGTTCTTCACCACCTCAATGGTCGGCCCGGCGGCCAGGGTAACCATCACCCGCACCCGGCCGGCGCCCTCGATCTGCGCGAGCATGCGCTCCAACTCGGCCGCTTTTTGCCGCTCCAGCCGGGTAAGCTCGTCCTCCTCCACCGCGCTCACCAGTGTGGCGCCGGGGCTCGGGTCTGCCGGGGTCGTCCCGCTGTCCACCCCGAAGAGCTCTCCCGATTGCATCATCAGGATGCCGATGAACAGGAGCACTGCCACCAGCGGCACCACCCGCGCCTGCTCCTTGGTGAGCCCCAGCCCGAGCCAACGGAGCGGCCCGTCCGTCCCGCGCTCGGGCGGTTTCCTCTGCTCCGCCATGCCACTACCTCCCCGAACGCTCCCTGCCCTCAATCAGCACCGTCACGTTCTGTGGGTCCGCGATCCCCAGCTGCTCCGCCACCTGCAGGCGCACCGCCTCCGCCAGGGGCGCCTCCGCCGGCAGCGGCAGGCGGGTGCGGGCCCGGTCGGCACCCCCGCCGGCCACGTCGTCCGCCCTGCCGATCCGCACGGGCTCCACCGGCCGCACCTGTCCGAAGCGCGACCCCAGGAGCACCACCACCGTGGCCCGCTCCACCCGCAGCGACTCCAGGGCGGGCCCTCCTCCCATCTCGAGGGCGACCTGGGCCTCGGCCACGCCGTCCACCGCCCGGGCCGCCGACTCGGCCTGCCGCCTGAGCCGCTCCTCCACCTCCGCCGCCAGCAAGGCCCGGCTCCGCTCCTGGAACCGATGGGCCTCCGCCATGATCTCGTTCATGCTGGGCAGGCCGGCCGCGGAGTCCCGCAGCAGGTCGGGGTCGAAGGCCACCTCCCCGCCCAGAAGACCCACCACCGGCCGCGCCACGCCCAGGAGGATCAGAAGCCCCATCGTCAGCCGGACGAACCGCTTCATGGAGCCCATGGGCAGGAGCAGCTCCAGCAGCGAGGCCAGGACGACCAGCACCACCAGGGTCCGCACCCACTCGGTCACCGCTGCCATGTGCTCACCTCACCATCACCGTCACGTTGGCTGCACCCACGACGACTACGATCAGGATGAAGAACATCAGGGCCACCATGGCGACGGAGGCGAAGACCAGGTGGAGCGAGCGGGCCATGGTCGTCAGCATCCGGGCGACGTCCCCCGCGCCGACCGGCTCCACCAGGGCGGCGGCCACCTGGTAGACCCAGGCGACGCTGAGGATCTTCAGCAGCGGGAAGGCGACGATGAAGAAGATCGCCGCCGCTCCCAGCATGCCCAGGGCGTTCTTGAGGAGGAGCGACGACCCGACGATCAGGTCGGTGGCATCGGAGAGCGTCTTGCCGATCACCGGCACGAAGGAACTGGTGACAAACTTGGCCGTCTTCACGGCCAGGCCGTCCGCCACGGCTCCGGCCGCCCCCTTCACCGCCACGGTGCCCAGGAAGATGGTCGCGGTGAACCCCAGCGTCACCATCGCAACCTGGCGCAGGAGGCCGGCCAGATTGGAGAGCTTGTACTTCTCGTGAAGGCCCGAAACGATCTCCACCACCGCCGCCAGGAAGGCCAGGGGGAAGACCACCGTCACCATGACGCTGCTGGTGAGGTTGAGCACCGTCACCATCAGCGGCTGGAAGATGGCGGCGGTCGCCGCCCCGCCGAGGGCGATCAGCACTGCGAGCAGGGTGGGCAGGATCGCCAGCATGAAACTGTTCAGGCTCTCCATCACCTGCCGGGCGGCGGCCACCGCCAGCCCGAAGCCCGTGACGGCGAGCCCCACCAGCAGCAGGTAGATCACCCAGTAGGCTGCGTTGCCGGCGGCGTCCGCGTTGAAGGCGGTCTGCAGCTGCCCCAGGACGGCCGCGACGATGGCCAGCACGACCAGTTTGAGTAGCAGGTCGGCGTTGGCCAGAAGCTCCCGCACGAAGTAGCGCAGGAGGCCGTGCAGGATGCTGCGCAGGGAGAAGGCCGCCGGCTCATCGCCCTGGTAGAACCGCAGGAAGTCATTCAGGGTGATCTGCGGTCCGTAGCCCTCCCAAGTGCGGTTCACCTCTTCCAGGAAGCGCTCGATGGCGCTGGTATCGAGGGCCGCGGCCTGCTCCAGCAGCAGCGCCTCGGCGCCCGGGGCGGCGCTTCCCGCCGCGCCGCCGGCCCTCACCGGGGGCGGCAGGCCCACCGCCCAGAGAAGGAGCAGCGCGGCCAGCCACCAGCGTACTCGCTTCAAGGCCCCCACCTCTAACCCAGCAGTTTCAGGATCGAGTCGAGCACGGCGAGGACGATCGGCACGGCCATCAGCATGATGATGATCTTGCCCGCCATCTCCACCTTGGTGGCCACTGCCCGCTCGCCGGCGTCGGTGAGCACCTGGGCCCCGAAGTCCGCCACGTAGGCGATGCCGATGATCTTGAGCACCGTGTCCATGTGCGCCTGTTCCAGCGAGGCCCGGCTCGCCAGCGTCTGCAGCACCTCCACCACCCGGAGCACGCGGGCCACCATCAGCATGAAGAGCATCACGCCCGCCGCGATGGAGAGCTGCATCGCGAGTTCCGGCTTGTGCTGCCTGAGCAGGCTGATCAGCATCCCGGCCAGCAGGCCGAGTCCCACGATCTGCACGATCTCCACAGGTCGTTCCTCCCGTGCGGTGAGGACCGGACGGACCGGCGCTCAGTACATGCCGAACGTCGCCTTCACCAGGTTGAAGAACTTGCCCAGCAGCGAGACCACCATCATCAGAACCACCAGGACCCCCACCAGCGTCACCATCTGGCCCTGCTCATCCTTTCCGGCCTGCTTCAGCACGGTGGCCAGCACCGCCACGATGATGCCCACCCCGGCGATGCGGAACAGCAGCTGCACATCCACTGGGCTCACCCTCCGCCTAGATCAGTATCAGCACCAGGGCCAGGCCTGAGAGAACCCCCACGTAACGGTACATCGGTTCGTACCGGCGCCGCTCCTCGGCTGCCTCCGCCTCGGCGCCCACCAGCCGCTCCAGGGCCAGGCGCAGGTGGCGCACCTGGTCACGCCGGTCGGAGGCGCCCAGCACCGGCGTGAGGGCGGTGAGGATCTCCAGGTCGGCCGGCGTGAGGCACGTAGCCTCCCGGTGCTGCTCCAGGGCCGCCCGCAGCGCCTCCCCCGGCGTGATGCCGCCCCCTTCCAGGAGCCGGTAGGCGGCGTCGGCCAGGATGGCGCCGGCGATCCCGCCCGCCGCCCTGGCGGCGCTCAGCAGGGCGTCCGGCATGGGCGTGGCGCCGTACTCCACCTCGGTGGCCAGCACCGCCAGCCCGTTCTGGAAGGCCCGCAGTTCCACGGGGCGCCGCCCGTACCGGGCGGCGATGCGGAAGCCGATCCAGCTGGGCACCAGCAGCGTGAGCAGGGCGCCCATCAGCTTCAGCGTCATGCCACTCCCTCCCGCGCCAGGTCGAGCACCGCTTCCACCGTGCCGGGGCCGCGTCGGCGGCTGAGCAGCACCGCCCGCTCGAAGGCCCCGGACTTGAGCAGACCGGCCACGGCGGGCCGCTTGCGGAGGTCGGCCAGCCCCGAACCGTGGGCCGTCACCAGCACGGCCACGCCGGCGTGCAGCGCCTCCATCAGAGCCTCCGCGTCCTCGGGCCGCCCCACCTCGTCCGCCGCCACCACCTGCGGCGACAGCGACCGGATGAGGAGCATCAGCCCCTCCGCCTTCGGGCACCCGTCCAGCACGTCCGTGCGTGGCCCCACGTCCCGCTGGGGCACCCCGCCCCGGCAGCCGGCCACCTCGGAACGCTCGTCCACCAGGCCGACCTTCAGCCCCGGCAGGCCCAGGCGGGGGACGCCGGTGGAGAGCTGCCGCACCAGGTCGCGCAGCATGGTGGTCTTGCCCGCCTGGGGCGGCGAGATCAGGAGGGTGGAGAGGAAGCGCCCGCCTCGCACCAGATGCGGCAGAAGCGGGTCCGCCGCCCCGGGCACCTCCCGGGCGACGCGGATGTTCAGGCTGGCCACCTGCTTCAGGGTCCGGATGCGTCCGCCCTCCGTCACGGCCCGGCCGCAGAGCCCCACCCGGTGGCCCCCCTCGAGCGTGAGGAAGCCGCTGCGCACCTCCTCCTCCCAGGCGTAGACGGAGCCCCTGGCCATCAGCTGGAAGGTGCGGAACAGGTCGTCCTGCGTGGCCCGCTCTGCCCGGGCAGGGTCGGCGGTCAGGTGCCCGCCGGGTGCGATGAAGGCATCGCCCCCCAGGTAGACCAACTGAATCGGCCGCTCGGCCCGCACCCGAATCTCTTCCAGCGGCCCGAGCAGCGCCGGCACCGCCCGCCGCACGAGCTCCGCCAGGCGGGGGGCCATGAGGGGCAGGATCTCCCGTTCCAGCGCCCCCGGCACCATCGCTCCTCCCCCCTTTCTGCTGAGGAATGCTATGCCAGCCTGTCCCGCGTTATGAGAACCCGCGCGGGGGAAGATAACAGAACGAGGCAGGCTGTACGCCCGCCTCGAGAGCCGCGCCCGCTGTCTTCTTCTAGTCGTCCTCGTCGGCCTCCATCCGGCAGCCGCAGACCGGGCACGTCACCTCCAGTTCATCGGATGCCATCTGCCCGGCGCTTGCGCCCACCGTCTCACCGCACTCGGGGCACCGGATCATGGACACACCGTCCTCATCCTCCACCAGCGCCGCCTCGGGGACGAAGATGACCTCCTGGTCGTTGTAGACCTCGGCCTCCACGGCCGACAGGTCGTCGTCCATCTCGTCGACATAATCGGCCAGCTGGCCGTGAAACTCGGCGAGTTCGCCCAGCTCCGCCGCGAACTCGTCGAGCACCTCGAGGATGCCGCTCAGGACCCGGCCCTCCGCGCTGCCGACGTCCAGATCCAGCCCCTCCGCGAGACCCTGCAGGTAGGCCACTCGGGAACGAAGGTCGTTCATCCTGTGCTCCTCCTTCCGCAAGCATGGTCTCCCGCAGTAGTCTGCCCCGGTTGACCGGAAAACACAACAAGGCGAACGCACACTCGCGCTCGCCTTGCGTTCCGTCGAACACTCGCTCTTACGCCCGCGACAGGTACTCGCCCGTGCGGGTGTCGATCTTCAGCACGTCGCCCACGTTGACGAAGAGCGGCACCTGCACCACGTAGCCCGTCTCCAGCTTGGCCGGCTTGTAGGTACCGGTAGCGGTGTCGCCCTTGAACCCGGGCTCCGTCTCCACGACCTTCAGCTCGACGGTGTTGGGCAGATCAACGCCGATGATCCGGCCGTTCCAGGTGACGATCTGCACCAGCATGTTCTCCAGCAGGAAGTTCGGCGCGTTGCCCACCTGGTCGCGGGTGAGTTCGACCTGCTCGTAGGTCTCCGTGTTCATGAAGACGTACGAGCCCTGGTTCTCGTAGAGGTACTGGTACTCCCGCCGCTCCACGTTGGCCAGGGGCACCTTCTCGCCGGCGCGGAAGGTGGTCTCGATCACGCCGCCCGTCAGCACGTTCTTCAACTTCGTGCGCACGAAGGCCGCCCCCTTGCCGGGCTTCACATGCAGGAACTCGATCACCTGATAGACCGTGCCGTCCATCTCAATGGTCACGCCGTTCCGGAGATCGTTAACGGAAATCACTGGTCTGTCCCCTCCGCTCAACGGTTTGCGCCAGAATCTCTTTCACGCCCCTGCCGAGGGGGCGAATACCGAACAGCCTTACAGAATCAGAAGTTCCTTGGGCGTGCGTGTCAAGACCTCCGCCCCCGACTCGGTAACCAGCAGCATGTCCTCAATCCGCACGCCGCCCCAGCCCGGCAGGTAGATGCCCGGCTCGATGGTGACGACCATTCCCGGCTGCAGCACCACATCGCCGCCCCGCTGGCTCACCCGCGGCCCCTCGTGGATAAACCGTCCCACGCCGTGGCCGGTGCCGTGGCCGAAGTACTCGCCGTAGCCGCGCTCCTTGATGTAGCTGCGGCAGACGTCGTCCAGTTCCTTGCCGGTGATGCCCGGCCGGCAGGCCGCAACGCCCCGCTTCTGCGCCTCCAGGACAATGCTGTAGATCTCCCGCTGCTTGTCCGTAGGTTCCCCCACGACGACCGTGCGAGTCATGTCTGAGCAGTAGCCTTCGTAGAGGGCGCCGAAATCGAAGGTGACCAGGTCGCCGGCGGCGATGGCCTTGTCGCTGGGCCGCCCGTGGGGCAGCGACGAGCGCACGCCCGAGACCACGATGGTCTCGAAGGCCACGCCTTCCGCGCCCAGTTTCTTCATGCGATACTCCAGCTCGGCCGCCAGGTCGCGCTCCACCGCACCAGGCTTCACCAGCGGCAGGATCTGGGCGAAGGCCTCGTCGGCAATCTCCGCCGCCCGCCTCATCCGGGCAATCTCCGTCTGATCCTTCACCATGCGGAGCGTCTCCACCAGTCCGGTGACCGAGACCCACTCGCAGCCGGAAACCGCCTGCCTGTAAGTCTGGAACTGGTCCACCGTCAGGTGGTCGCCCTCGTAGCCGATGCGCTTCAGCCCGAACTCGTCCACCAGCCGGGCGATCAGGGCCTCGTCGGTGGACTCGGGCTTCATCACCTGAAAGGCAGGCGCCTGTGCCGCCGCCTGCTCCGTGTAGCGGAAGTCGGTGATCAGCACCGCCCGCTCAGGGGTGATCAGGAGCACGCCGGCGCTGCCGGTGAAGCCGCTGAGATACGCCCGGTTCTCGGGCTTGACAACCACCAGCCCGTCGAGGCCGCGCTCGGCCAGCGCTGCCCTGAGGCGGGCGATTCGGTCCTCCGCCATCATCGATCCCCCCTAGCTGCGTCCGGCCTGGAGCAGGTTCACCAGAGCCCGGAGACCGAGCCGGTACGAATCCGCCCCGAAGCCGGCGATGGTGCCGGCCGCCACCGGGGCGATGACAGACCGGTGCCGGAACGGCTCACGTTTGTAGATGTTGGAGAGGTGCACCTCCACCACAGGCAGGCCCACCGCGGCGACAGCGTCGCGGATGGCCAGGGAGTAGTGGGTGAAGGCGCCTGGGTTGATCAGGATGCCGTCGTAGCGGCCGCGGGCGGCGTGGATGGCGTCGATGATCGCCCCCTCGTGGTTGGACTGGAAGGCGTCCACCTCGGCCCCCAGCTCCGCCCCCAGGCTGCGGAGGGCGCCGTCGATTTCCGCCAGGGTGACGGAACCGTAGACCTCGGGCTCACGCGTGCCCAGGAGGTTCAGGTTCGGCCCGTGGATGACCAGGATCCGCATCAGGCGCTAACCTCCTCCGCATCCAAAACCTGCATTATCGTACCAGAATATCGCACCGGCGCGCAAGGGGCGCCGCGGTGCCGGGCGGGGCCTACGGGAAGAGCAGGCTGATGTGCCGCAGCGGGATGACGCCCGCCACCAGCAGCAACGCCAGCACGAGGACGGCCGGCATGGCGATGCGGCGCCAGCCGCCCCGCTCCCCGGGCACGCCGGCCACGAACGCCGCGGCAAGGCCGCCCAGAAAACCGCCGAAGTGGGCGTAGTTGTCCACCCGGGCATAGACGAGGCCGAACAGCAGGTTGATCGCCACCGGCATCAGGATGCCGTACCAGTCGACCCGCCGGTGCCGGACCGTGGTGGCGAAGTAGACCAGGGCCCCCATCAGCCCCAGGATGGCCCCGGAGGCGCCCACGCTGAGCACCCACGAGGGCCTCAGGGCGGCGGACGCCGCGCCGCCTGCAACGCCGGCCACCATATAAATGAAGAGCATGCGCCCGGAACCGTAGGCCGCCTCGATGTAGCGGCCCACCTGCCACAGGGCCCACATGTTGAAGGCCAGGTGCATGGCGTTGCCATGGAGGAAAAGGTGGCTGAGCAGCCGCCACTGCTGGGTGCGCTCGAGCAGGGTGAGCACGCTGAAGTTCGCACCCCACAGCACCAGGGCCTGCGCGTCGGGGCCGTCGACCAGCGCCGGCAGGCCGCCGCCCTGCAGTACGGTCCAGAGGTAGTACGCGCTGGTCAGCGCCAGGATGACCCGTGTGGCGGGAAAGTCGTGGGGAGCGATCCACCGGCGCACCTGCACGGGCCCCTGCCCCCGCGCCCACTGCGCCGCCGGGGCGGCCGGCGGCTCGGGCACCTCGGTGAGGATGCGCGCAATCTCGGGGTCAACCGGGGGAAAGCCCTTGTGCTGGTCCAGCAGCCCCACGTCCAGGTCGGCGCTCCAGGGGAGCACCCCCCACCTGCCCTCCGGATCCTGCTCCCGCAGGGAGGCGACGGCGGCCGCCTCCTCCTCCGTGACCGGACGGTCGAAGGGAAAGAGCAAGATCAGTTGCCACGACTCCTCCCCCCGGCGGTCCCGCACCCAGGCGGCGCAGTCCCGCACCAGCGCCTCCCGCTCCTCCTGCGCCTCCAGGTTCAGGCCAGACGGAAGGGCCAGGAGGAGCAGGCCCCACGGCTCCTTCCGGGAGACCGCCAGGGAGAGCCGCGGCTCCAGGTCCGCGGGCACCGGGGCTGGGGCGAAGCCCAGCCCGGCCAGTTGCTGCGATACCGTGTTGACGTATGCTGCGTAGTTCACGACCCACCTCCAAGCCGGGCCCGGCTCATCGCAGCTCGGGCCCGAACGGATTTGCAGTCACGGGATGAGCCCCAGTTCCCGGCCCACCTTGGCGAAGGCGGCCAGGGCCTCGTCCAGGTCGGCCCGGGTGTGCGCCGCGGTGACGATGGTGCGGACCCGCGCCCTGCCCCGCGGCACGGTCGGATAGGCAATGCCCTGCGCGAAGACGCCCTCTTCGAGGAGCCGGTCGGAGAAGCGCATGGCCTTCACCTCGTCGCCCACGATCACGGGCGTGATCGGGGTCTGGGAATGGCCGGTGTCGAAGCCGAGATCGATCAGCCCCTGCTTGAAGTAGCGCGTGTTCTCCCACAGCCGCTCGATCCGCTCCGGCTCCTGCTCCATGATCTCGATGGCCTTGAGGCAGGCCGCCGCCACTCCCGGGGGATGGGAGGTCGAGAACAGGAACGGACGGCCCTTGTGCCAGAGCAGCTCGATCAGCGCCCGCGGGCCGGCCACGTAGCCGCCCAGCACGCCCACGGCTTTCGACAGCGTGCCTACCTGCACGGTCACCCGGTCGCTGAGACCGTAGTGGTGCACCGTGCCCCGGCCGTTCTGCCCCAGCACGCCGGAGCCGTGGGCGTCGTCGACGTAGGTCATGCAGCCGTGCTTCTCGGCCAGCTCCACGATGGCGGGCAGCGGGGCGATGTCGCCGTCCATCGAGAAGACGCCGTCGGTGATGATCAGCCGCCGCCGGTACTGGCCGTCGCTCTCCTTCAGCACCCGCGCCAGGTCGTCCATGTCGGCGTGCCTGTACCGCAGGATCTTCGCCTTCGACAGCCGGCAGCCGTCGATGATGGAGGCGTGGTTCAGTTCGTCCGAGATCACGGCGTCGCCCTCGCCCACCAGCACCGGGATCACGCCGGAGTTACAGGTAAAGCCCGACTGGAAGACCACGGCGGCCTCGGTGTGCTTGAACTCCGCCAGCTTCCGCTCCAGCTGATTGTGAATCGTCATGGTGCCGATGATCGTGCGCACCGCGCCCGACCCGGCGCCGTACTTCTCGGTCGCGGCGATCATCGCCTCCTTGAGGCGCGGGTCGTCCGCCAGGCCCAGGTAGTTGTTGCTGGAGAGGTTGATGACCTCCCGCCCGTCGATGACCGACCGGGGCCGCTGGGGCGACTGCAGCTCCTTCAGGGGGCGGTAGAGCCCGGCCTGCTTGAGGCTGTTCAGCTCCTCGACGAGGAAATCGGTCAGCGCCATGCGGATCCACCTCCTGTGCGGGTATCACGCCTTCAGGTCGGGCACGAGCACGATCTTGCCGCTCCGGCCCGAACCCATCAGCTCCATGGCGGTATCCACCTGTTCCAGCGGCAGCCGGTGCGTGATGAGCGGGCGCAGCCGCTCCGCCAGCCCGGCCCGGTAGAGCGAGCGCACCTGGTACCAGGTCTGCCACATCCGGCGCCCCGTAATGCCCTGCAGCACCAGGCCGCGCATGATCACGTCCGCCGCCAGGTCCAGCTCCAGCGGCCGGCCGGGAAGGCCCAGGAGCGAGATGCGGGCGCCGTTGCGGGCCGCCTTCAGGGCCTGCCGGATGGCCGAGGGATTGCCGGACATCTCCAGCACCACGTCCGCGCCGTAGCCCCGGGTCGCCCCCCGGACCACTTCCACCGGGTCCTCCCGCATGGGGTTGATCAGCAGGTCGGCGCCGAGCCGGCCCGCGAGCTCCAGCCGGTACTCGTTCACGTCCATGGCGATCACGATCTCGGCCCCGGCCATCTTCGCCACGGGCACGGACATGATGCCGATGGGGCCGCAGCCGGTGACGAGCACCGACCGGGCGGTGAGGTCGCCGCTCAGGGCGGTGTGGACGGCGTTGCCCAGCGGCTCCTGGATGGACTGGAGTTCGAACGGGATGTCCTTGTCGTTGACCCAGACGTTCTGCTCCGGGATAGCCACATACTCGGCGAAGACGCCGTCGGTGTCCACGCCCAGGATCCGGGTGTGCTCGCAGAGGTGGTACTCCCCTACCCGGCAGCGGGGGCACTGGTTGCAGACGATGTGGCTCTCCGCCGACACGTAGTCGCCCACCTTGCAGGCCGTCACCTCGCGGCCGACGGCCACCACCTCGCCGGCCAGTTCATGCCCGATCGTCAGCGGGGGCTTCACCCTCCCCGCAGCCCAGGGGTCCCAGGAGTAGATGTGGTAGTCCGTGCCGCAGATCGAGGCGGCCCGCACCCTCACGAGCACGTCCCGGGGCCCGACGGTGGGGATCGGAACCTGCTGCAGTGCTGCGCCAGGGCCGGCCTCCAGTTTCCGCAAAGCCCGCATCAACTCAGCCACAACGAACCACCCCTCTCCAGTGCGCCCGCCGGCGGCAGGTGCGAGTTGCCATATCCGTAACTACTGTATCCCAGTTATCACCTGGGCCGCAAGGGAGTGGCCCGCCGCGACCGCAGGAATCCGTCTGAAATTCTAGACACGCATGGTCCAATGCTGGAAGGAATCCGACCGGCGGGCGGCTAATCATCACTGACCGCGGCACCGTTTGAGCAGCCGCGCCGGACGGGCGCCGGACGCCGTGCGTGGTGCCACCGCGCAGCCGGCCGCGGCGATTGCCGCACACTACGGGATGATGAAGCGCAAGCGAGGAGAGATCGGCCCGATGTACCAGGTGAACCCTTCCCTGCAGCCCAAGCCCTCCCGCCTGTCGGCCTGCGAGATGACCGAGCTGGTGATGCCCAACGACGCCAATCCGATGGGCAACATGCTGGGCGGGCGGCTGCTGCACCTGATGGACGTGGCGGCGGGCATCGCGGCGATGCGGCATGCCGGACGCCCCTGCGTCACCGCCTGCTTCGACTCGGTGGACTTCCTCACCCCTGTGCACATCGGGGAGGTCTGCATCCTGAAGGCCCGGGTGACGTGGACCGGCCGGACGTCCCTCGAAGTACAGGTGGACGTCTACTGCGAGTCGCCCACGGTGGGCGAGCGGCGCCACACCACCACCGCCTTCGCCTGCTTCGTGGCGCTGGACCCCGAGACCGGCAAGCCTGCACCCGTGCCGCCGCTTCTGCTCGAGACCGAGGAGGAACGGCAGGCCTTCGCGGAGGCCGAGGAGCGGCGGCGGCTGCGGCTCGCCCGGCGGGGGAGCACGTGCTGAACGCGACAGGACCCGCCCCGAACGGGCGGGTCCCGCTGTGTTCAGAGTGGCTAGTCGTCGCCGACCATCCGGTGTTCCTGCCCGGCCCGGGCATACCGCACCCCGGCGACGGCGCCGCCGTCCACCAGCAGGTCGGTGCCCGTGATGAACGACGCCGCGGGGCTCACCAGGAACTCGACGACGGCCGCGATGTCGTCCGGGGTGCCAACGCGCCCCGTGCCCGACGCGGCGATCATGGACCGGATCGCCTCGCCCGAGGGCCCGCTCAGCTCCTGCTGGCCCATGGGCGTGGAGATCAAGCCGGGGCTCACCGAGACCACGCGCGCACCCTTGCGGCCCCACGCCAGCGACGCCCACTGCACCCGCAGCTGGTTCGCCCGCTTGGCGATGCTGTAGGCCGCACCCCGGTCGAGCTGGGACGGGTCAAGGACGGGCAGCGAGGCCAGCTGCGCCGTGGGCGTGGTGGCGAGCTGCCATTCCACCTCTGGCGGCAGGGGGGCCATGGCGCCGGCCATGCTGGCGATGCAGACGGCCACGGTGCCGGGCCCGGCGAGCCGGTAGAACTCGTCCAGCACCAGGGCGGTGCCGACCACGTCGACGGCCACCACGCGCTCAGGCGGCGCCTGCACCGGCGAGACGCCCGCCGTGTGTACCAGGTACCGGAACTTGCCCAGCCGTTCGACCGTCTCTGCCAGAGCGCGCACGGACTTGGGATCCGACACGTCCGTCCGCACGGCGTGGACGTCGTGTCCCTCGCCCTTCAGATGCGCCTCGGCCTGGGTCAGCACCTCCTCCGAGTAATCGGCGATGACGACCCGCCGGCCGGGACCTAGCCGCCGGGCGATGGCCAGGCCCATACCGCCCGCGCCAGTAATCGCAACAACCTCTTTCGGGAACTCCCGCATACGCTCTCCCCCTTTCGCACAGACCAACATTCAGGAGAGTTCATCCGTCTACTGAGTACGACCGTAATATACGTTACTTTGGTTATCCTAAGTTTAGCATCTTGGTATAGTTTGTCAAGTCTTATGTCACATAACCAAACCCCGGAACGAGCCCACCGGGCCTGGGTCGCTGCCTCATAGCGTTCCCGCCGTCTGTGCGACCCACACCCCACGTGGATTGCCATTCTCCTCCCGGGGGCCGCCGTGCCGCCCTTCCGACCCGGCCCTCAGTCCGGTCCTGCTGCGGTCCCGCACGCAGGATGCCTTGCTCGAAACTGACGGCGCCCGCCCTCGCTGCTGCCCGGTTCCCAACGGGCATAATACTGTCTACTAGCACGTGGAGGTGACGGACGCCGTGGCGAAGCCGGTCCTGCTCTTCGACCTGGACGGCATCTGCTGCAACCTGGCCAAGAAGTGGCTCGAAGTCTACAACCGCGACTACAACGACAACCTGCGGCTGGAAGACATCACCGCGTGGAACTGGGACCGGTTCGTGAAGCCCGAGTGCGGCAAGCGCATCTACCACTACCTCAACCGCCCCGGCTTCTTCGCCGACCTGGAGCCCATCGAGGGCTGTATCGAGTCCCTGGAGCGCCTGGCCCGCCTCTGCGAGCTGGTGGTGGTCACCGCCAGCCCCAGGGAAGCGGCCGGCGACAAGATCGCGTGGGTGCGCAAGCACCTGCCGATGGTGCCCCGCGGCAACGTCGTCATCACCTACCGGAAAGACCTGGTCCGCGGCGACTTCATGTTCGACGACGCCCCCAAGAACCTGCAAAACCACCCGGCGATCCGCATTCTCATGGACTACCCTTACAACCGCGACTTCCATGACTGTTACCGGGTGCACTCGTGGGCCGAGGCCGAGGCGCTCATCCGTCGGCTCGTGGCCGAGATGGGCGGCGCCGGCGACACGCCGTCGGTCCAGCGGGCGATGCAGCCCCGGCTTGCGGATCCCCGCACGTACGCGCATCCTGTGTGAAACTGTCAGGTGTATATTGCTCACATGCGCAAACTTGAGCTCCCCCAGGTTCGTCTAATGAATATCATGGTCGGAACCGGAGGATGTCTCATGCGTAAACCGGTTATGCCCGCACTTCTCAATTCCGCTTTGATTCTCTCCCTGCTCCTCACCGGCTGTGCGCACTCGTCCGGCAGTGCCACGCCCACGGGCCCCTCGGGCCAGCTGCCCATAGGCGGCGTCACGACCCCCGCCCCCGGGAACAACACCGACCCCGGAGAGGCGAACCCTTCCGCCGAGGCGCCGAAGCCCGGCGAGGCGGGCGGGCAGACCAGCACCGAAGGGACTGCCGAACCCACGGAGCCCCCTGACCCCACCGAACCGGCAGAGTCCAACGAACCGCAGACGCCTGCCCGCACGATGCCCAATCCGGTGCGGGGGCTCCACCTCTCGGGCTGGTACGCAGGCTCGCCCGACCTGGTCTGGCCGCTCCTCGACTGGGCCTGGGAGGCCGGCATCAACACGATCGTGCTGGACCTGAAGGCCGAAGACGGTTACCTCTCGTGGGAGTCCGACATCCCGCTGGCGCAGGAGATCGGCGCCAACATGCGCAAGATCGCCGACCTGAAGGCATTCGTGGAGGAGGCCCACGACCGGGGCTTCTGGGTGGCGGGGCGCATCGTGGTGATGAACGACCAGTGGCTCTACAAGGGCCGGCCGGAGTGGGCGATTCCCGGCTTTGACGGCGGCGCCTACTCCTTCATGGATCCAGCGAACGAGAACGTGTGGAAGTACAACATCGACGTGGCCAAGGAGGCCATCGCCGCGGGGGTCGACGAGATCCAGTTCGACTACATCCGCTACTCCGAGCACCTGCGGGAGGGCTACAACGGCCACGACACCACGGCGGAGCAGCGTACCAAGCCCATCAACGACTTCCTGCGCTACGCGATGACCGAGCTGAAGCCGCTGGGGGTGGTGGTCGGCGCTGACGTGTTCGGCCTGACCACCTCGGTGGCCGAGGGCGACGACATGGAGATCGGCCAGGACTACCGGCAGATTGCCGAGATCGTCGACTACATCGCCCCGATGGTCTACCCCTCCCACTACGCGCCGTACACCTACGGCCTCGAGAACCCCAACGCCAACCCGTACGAGACCGTCTACAACTCGATGAAGAAGGCGCTGGAGCGTACGGAGGGGCTCCCCATCGAGAAGCACCGGCCGTGGATTCAGGACTTCTCCCTGGGCGGCATCTCCTACGGCCCCGCCGAGGTGATGGCCCAGGTGCAGGCGCTGAAGGACCTCGGCATCGAGTCGTTCATGCTGTGGGATCCGTCCAACAAGTACACTCGGGAGGTCTCGTTCAGGTGATTGGTAACGAAATGAGCCACGCACCCGCAAAGGCGTGGCTCATTTCGTTACCCTTTATGTCTGAACCAGGCTCCCCGACAGGCGACCGGCGGTTCTGGCCGGCACCGTGACCTGGAGAAGCCGCCCTCGATTCCCTCGCCCGCGTCACCCGCCGCGGGCGATCCGCTTGAACCCCGTGGCCGCCAACAAGATCAGCACGGCAGTGAAGACCACCGTACCGCCCGGGGCGAGGTTGAGCGTGTAGGCGAGGCTCAAGCCCACCACCACCGCGATGATCCCGAACCCGATCGAGAGGCCCAGCGCGCCACGGAACGAACGGGCCACCTGCAGGGCCGCACCCACGGGCACCACCATCAGCGAGGAGACCAGCAGGGCGCCCACCACCCGCATTGTCACGCCCACCGTCAGGGCCACCAGCACGTAGAAAACCACGTTGAGCGCGCGGACCGGCAGGCCCACGACGGCGGCATACTCCTCATCGAACGTGGTGGCCAACAGTTCCTTGTACAGGGCGAAGAGGCCGCACAGCACCGCTGCGCCCAGCGCAGCGATCAGGTACACGTCGGTCGCGGTCACCGTGACGATCGAGCCGAACAGGTAAGCCATGATCTCGCCCGCACTGCCCGCGGCCAGCGAGAGCAGGATCACCGCCAGCGCCAGGGCGCCGGCCAGCACGACCGCCACCGCCATCTCGCTGTACTTCCGGTACGACTGCCGGAGCCAGTCCATCCCCAGCGAGGCGGCCACGGCGAAGGCCAGCCCCGTGGCCACGGGGTAGGCTCCCGCCAGCAGGCCGGCCGCCACGCCGGCCAAGGTCACGTGCGAGAGGGCGTCGCCGTACAGCGCCAGCCGCCGGAGCACCAGGAAGACCCCGATAGCCGGGGCCACCACGGCCACGATCAACCCTGCGGCGAAGGCGCGTTGCATGAACGAAAGCGAAAGCATCTCAAGCATCCGACGCGCCCTCCCCGTGGTGATGGTGGTGGTGAATGGGGATCATCGGGTGCCCGTAGAGCTCGCACAGCTGCTCCTCGGTGCCGAAGTCCGCCGGATCGCCGTGGTAGAAGAGCCGCCGGTTCAGGCAGGCCAGGGCCGAGACCTCGTGGGCCACCGCACCGATGTCGTGGGAGACCAGGATCACCGTGAGGCCCATCTCCGCCCGAAGCCGCCGGATGAGCTGGTAAAACTGCGCCTCCGCGGAGGCGTCGACCCCCACGGTGGGCTCGTCCAGGATCAAGAGTTCCGGCCGGCTCACCAGCGCCCGGGCGATGAACGCCCGCTGCTGCTGCCCGCCGGAGAGGTGGCCGATCAGCCGGTCTTTGAGCGGCAGCAGGCCCACCCGGTCAAGGGCCTGCTCCACCGCCTGCCGGTCGGCCGCCGTGAGCCGGCGGAAGAGTCTCCGGCGGGCCGCAAGGCCCGTGCTCACCACCTCGGCAACGGTCGCCGGAAAGGCCGAGTTGAAAGAGGCCGCCTTCTGCGCCACGTAGCCCACCCGCCACCGCTCCCGGAACCGCGGCACGGGCGTCCCGAACAGCCGGATCTCGCCCTCCGGGACGGGCAGGATGCCCAGCATCAGCCGGAGCAAGGTCGTCTTGCCCGAACCGTTGGGGCCGATCAGGCCCAGGTACTCGCCGCGGGGAACGGAAAGGCTCACGCGGTCCAGCACCGGCTCCTTTCCGTAGCAGAAGCTGACGTCCCGCACCTCGACCACAGGGGTTGCCGTCATCTCAATCGCACTCCAATGCCGTGCGCAGATTGGTCAGGTTCTGGTGCATGATGCTGAAGTAGTTCTCACCCGCCGCCACCTGCTCGGGCGTAAGCCCCTCAAAGGGGTTCAGCACCAGCGTCTGGGCGCCCACCTCCTGGGCCACGACCCGGGCGACCTTGTCGCTGGCCAGCGTCTCAAAGAAGATGTAGCGCACGTCCTGCTCCCGGGCCTCCTCCACCACGGCCCTGAGGGCCCCGGGCGTCGGCTCGGCGTCGGGGGAGAGACCCATCACCGCCCGCTGCTCCAGCCCGTACCGGTGGGCCAGGTAGCCGAAGGCCGCATGAGTGGTGAAGAAAACCCGCCGCCGGCACTGGGAGAGGCCCGCGCGGAAATCCTGGTCCAGCGAGTCCAGCTCCGCGAGGTACTCTGCCGCCCGCGCCCGGTAGTAGTCGGCGCCCTCGGGGTCGGCGGCGGCGAGGGCGTCGCGGATCCGGGCCACCGCGTGGGCCGCCCCGGCGGGGTCGAGCCACACGTGCGGGTCGAGGTCGCCGTGGTCGTGCGTATCACTGCCGGCGGTGGCGGCCGCGTCTCTGGCTTCCTCCCCGCCGGCGGCCCTGTGGCCGCTCTCCTCATCTGGTTGGCCCAGGACGTCCACCGCGTCGCCGTCTGCTTCGTGCTCGGGGTAAGCCCCTTCCGTCGCCTCGCCGTCCTCGCCGTGCTCGTGCCCGGCAACGTCCAGAAGGGCGAACCCTTCGCTGGTCTCCACCACCTGCAGCTCCCGGTTGTCCAGCGACGCCAGCACCTGGCCGACCCAGTGCTCCAGGCCCGCACCGTTATAGAGAAACACGTCGGCCGCATTCAGGGTACGGATGTCCCGCACCGACGGTTCCCAGTTGTGGGGCTCGGCGCCGGGGGGCACCAGCTGCACCAGGTCGATGCGGTCTCCTCCCACAGCCCGGGCAAACTCATAGACCGGATAGATGCTGGCGACCACCTTCAGGCGGCCGTCTGCAGCAAAGGCCGTGCCGGCGGCGCCAGACCCCCCGACGCCGCCGCACCCGGCAACCAACAGAAGAACGAGCGCCATCAAGGCACTCCAGGCCGAACGGCGCATCCTCACGCAGAAAATCCCCCTTGTCGCTGGCAAGAAGAGCGCAGTACACCCTCGAACGGGATTATCCGCCGCAAATAGGACTACTGTCAAGTAGGATTCTTATTGTTTGCGGCGCAGGCCGGGCAGTAGCCAAACAGCTCGATCCGGTGAGACGAGATGACGAACCCGTGCTGCTCCCGCGCCACCGCCGCCAGCTCCTTGATGGGGCAGTGCGCCAGCGGGATCTCCGTGCCGCACTCAAGGCAGACGAGCATGTGGTTGTGTGCGGTCCGGTTGAGGGAGTACTGGGCGTTCCGGCCCGGCAGTTTCACCTCGGTAACAACGTTCAGCTTCCCCATCAGGCGCAGGTTGCGGTAGATGGTGTCGAGGCCCACCTCCGGATACGTCGCCCGCACCTGCTGGTAGATCTCGTCGGCGGTGAGCTCCGCGTCGCCCGCGTTCAGCAGGACTTCGACGATCAGCCGGCGCTGCGGCGTCAGCTTGCAGCCCATCTCCTTGAGCCGTCCCAGGACCTCCTCAACCGTCATCGGCTCTCCTCCCCTTCGGCACCCATCCAGGAAAATTCCTATTTGGAGTCTAGCGGGCGAACCTCCCCGTGTCAAGCCATAGTCGCGGCGCCGCCCGGGCCCTCCCAGGGGCCCGGGCGTGCAGGCGCTCTCTGCCGGTGTTACAGGACGTCCAGGACGTCCGTGCCCAGCACCAGGTCGATGTCGTGCTCGGCGGCCGGATCGGGCTCCACGCGGTACTCCAGCACGGGAACCACGCTGAACAGCTCCTCGGAAACGTCGAGGCCAGGCGTCCGCACCACCGCCACGGTGCTCGGCAGCACAGCCGCGCTCACATGGACACGACTCACCTCGAAGCCGGCGGCCTCCAGCCGGTCCACGAAGTCCTGCGCGACGCCCTGGCCCGTCGCGTCCACCAGGTTGACGGAGATGGGGGACGGCGACTCATCGGACCCTGCGTCGCCGTCATCCTCTCGTTCACCCGCTTCACCGGTGCCATTTTCGCCCTCACCGGCGTCACCGCGGTCCCCTTCCGCATCGCCCTCGCCCGTCTCCGCACCGTCGCCTTCGGTGCCGTCGCCTTCGGCGCCCTCGCCCTCCTCCTGCTCCTGGGCCTGGGCGGCCGCCAGGGAGCGGGCGTACGCCTCGGACAGAGCGGCCTGGTAGACCTCGTTGTCGGCCCGTGCCTTCTCCAGGAAGGCGTCGCCTGGCGGCTCCCCGACCAGCAGTTCGTAAGCCTGGGTCCGCAGTTCCACCAGGTCAGCGCCGAAGTAGAAGACGCCGTCGATCATGTACGCGTCGCCGCTGAGGGCGCCGGTCTGAAGGGGTTTCGCGATGGCCTGCCGTCCCTTGGTGGCCAGCGCCACCAGGTCGCCCACGGTCAGGTCGGTCGTGATGGTGTTATACAGGGCCGAGATGAGCTGCGGCGCCCGGGTGATGACGCCGGGGCTGGCCGCTTTCTTCACCGCAGCCTGGATGATCTCCTGCTGCCTCCGCATGCGGCCCAGATCGCCCTCCGCGTCGTTCCGGAACCGGGCGTACTTCAACGCGGTCTCCCCGTCCATCACCTGCGGCCCGGCCTTGATGTCGATCACCAGCCCGTTCGGGCCGACCCGGTAGTCGTACGGGTCCACGTAGTAGAGCGGCTTGGGCGGGTTGACCTCCACGCCGCCCAGGGCGTCGATCACCTGGACGAACCCGTCGAAGTTGATGGAAATCCAGTGGTCGATATCGATCCCCAGGAGTCGCTCGACCGTGGCCACCGCCAGGGCGGGGCCGCCATAGGCGTACGCGTGGTTGATCTTGTCGTACCCGCGACCCGGTATGTCCGTCCACAGGTCCCGCGGGACGGAAAGCAGTGCGAGCCGCTGCTTCTTGGGGTCAAACGACACCACAACCATCGAATCGGACCGGCCGTACTCGCCCTCGTCGGTGTCCACGCCCATCACGAGGAAGGTCTGCAGGTCGCCCGGCAGCGTCTCCAGGGTCCCGGACTCACCCGGGATTTCCTCCGCCACGCCGGGGTTGGTCGTGGCGGGCTTATCGAACGGCCGATACAGGGAGAGAGCCCGGGCGGCAGCGACGAAAGCGAGGATGGCAGCAAGCGGGATCAACAGGCGCAGGTACCTGCGCTGGCGCTTCCGCTTGCGGAGGTCGGAACCAGGGAACACGGGCCTCCCTCCTCGTCTGTAGTGTTAACCTGTACTACTATAGCAGATATAATTGCTGTGACCTATAGCAGGATCTCCCTGAAGCAGCCTACTTTACTTTGACGAGCAGCGGCCAACCCCAGTTTCGCAAGCAGGTGCGAGGCCCCGGCAGGCAGAAAACGGCGGCCCCGAGGTCGGGACCGCCGTTTTCTGCGGCTCAGTCGTCTGCAGCGGGCGTCTCGATCTCCGTCCCGTTCAGGTAGAGCAGCCGGCCGTCCACCCGGACGAACTCCGACCGCTCGGTGAAGAAATCCTCCGGCCCGCCGGCGATGCGGTACCGAGCCGTCAGCGTGCCGTGGGCGATGCCACCCTCGTCCTCGGGCTCGGTGCTGTGAATCGTCAGGCCGGTGAAGTCTACCCGCTGGCAATAGAGCAAGGTCTCCCGCTTGTACTGCTCCTCCGTCTTTCCCACCACTGCTTCGTTGCTGGGGTGTGTCGTACGGTAGAGGTAGTTCACGTCTCCAATGGCGTAGGCCGTGTAGCGGCTTCGAATCAGCTGCTCCACGGTATCGGGATACCGGATGCCGGCGTGGTAGATGCCGCAGCAGGTCTTGTACTTCCTGCCGCTTCCGCAGGGGCAGGGATCGTTCCGTCCGACTTTACGCAACAGGTCCACCTCACAGATCGACAAGTGACGTATGAGGCCGTGCCCTTCGGCGCGACCGCACATAATCCAGTATAGTATGCCCGTCAAGTATCCAACAGCTTGAGCCGGTTCACCGTGACGGAGACATGCCCGCCCCGCCGATCGACCCGCCCCAGCGCAGCCAGCGGCGGGCGCGGGTCGGTGAAGATCAGGTGACCGTAGCGCTGGTAAACATCTTCAAACACCGTGAGATCCACCAGCCCCGTCTCGTCCTCCAGCGAGAGGAAGACGACGATCTTGCCCGACCGGGTCGGCGGTCGGTGCGGGCACACCGGAAGGCCAGCCACCTTCACCAGTTCGCCCGCCCGCCGCCGTCGCACCTCCGCCGCGGGGAGGTACCCTTCCCGGTCCAGCTTTTCCCGCACGAAGCGCATGAAGTGCGTGCGGACCATCAGCCCGGTGAGCTCGTACTCCTTCAGGTAGCGCTCGGCCGGGCTGAAGTCGGCGATGGCGGGGACTCCCGTTGTCACGCCCCACAACTCTGCGGCCTGTTCGGGCCGCGGCGCTGCGCCCGGCGCGTCCCGGCCCGGAACCCCGGGCCAGTCGCCGTCCAGCAGCGTGACCTGCTCCGCCCCCCGCTCCTGCCGGAGCCGCTCCGCCTCCAGCAGGCGGGCCACCTGCCAGAGCGCCGCCCGCCGGTTGGGCTCGAGCCGGTCGAAGGCGCCGGCCAGCACCAGGGCCTCCAGCGGCCCCCGCTGCAGCCGGCCTTCGGTCCGGCGCACCAGGTCCGCCAGCGACCGAAACTCCTGTGCGCCCCGGGCCGCCACAATCGCCGCGGCAACCGGCTCCCCCACCCCTTTCACCGCCTTCAGGCCGATGCGGATCGCCTTGCCCGTGGCCGGGTATTCGGGGGCGAAGGGCTCCGTCCCCCAGAAGGCCATCCACGCCTCCGGCGTCCACTCCTCCACGGTGAACGCCGCGTCGGAACGGTTGATGTCCACCGGCAGGAGGCCCACCCCGCGCCGCCGGGCCTCCACCGCCAGGGTGTTGATGGGGTAGTAGCCCATCGGGATTGCGGACATGATCGCGGCGAAGTACTCCGCCGGGTAGTGGCGCACGAGGTAGGCGGTCTTGTAGGCCGTGTTGGCGAACGCCGCGGCATGCGCCTCGCAGAAACCGTACGAAGCGTAGCCCTGGATGTAGGAGAAAATGGTGTCGGCCACCGCCGGCTCCACCCCGGCCGCAGCCGCCTTCTGGCGGAAGAGGCGGCCGATGGCCTCCATGTCCTCCTTATTGCGGGCGTGGGTCATCACCCGGCGCAACTGGTCCGCCTCGCCGGGGGTGAAGCCGGCGATCGCCGTGGCGATCTCGATCACCTGCTCCTGGAAGAGCACCACGCCGTAGGTCTTCTCGAGGATGGGCTTCAGCTTGGGGTGCAGGTAGGTGACCTCCTCCTCCCCGTGGCGGCGGGCGAGAAAAGGCTCCACCATGTTCCCCTTGATCGGCCCGGGGCGGATGATGGCCACCGAGGCGACGATGTCCTCGAACCGGTCGGGCTTCAGCCGGGCCTGCAGGGCCCGCTGCGCCGGCGACTCCAGCTGGAAAACGCCGATGGACTCGCCCACGCCCAGCATCTCGTAGGTGGCCCGGTCGCCGTGAGGGATCTGCTCGTAGTCCAGGTCGCCGATGGCACGCACCGCGTCGTCGATGGCCGCAAACGTCCGCAGCGAGAGCAGGTCCAGCTTCACCAGCCCCAGGTCCTCCGCGTACTCCTTGTCGAACTGGCAGACCACCTGCCCCTTGGCGGCCATCTGCAGCGGCGTCACCTCCAGGAGCGGCCGGCGGGAGATGACCAGCCCGCCCAGATGGGTGCCGATGAAGCGAGGAAAACGGGCAATCCGCTCCGCCGCCTGGACCAGCTGCTCGAACTTGTGCCAGGGAATGCCCGACTGGCGCAGTTCGGGATAGCGGCTGATGATGGTGAGGATCTCGTCGGCTCCGACATGCCAGGGGATCCGCTTGGCCAGGAAGTCCAGCTCCGCCTCCTGGAAGCCCATCGCCTTGCCCAGGTCCCGCACCGCCGAGCGGGCCTGGAACGTGTTGTAGGTGCAGACCGAGGCCACGTGGTCGGCCCCGTACTTACGGTAGACGTACGCCGCGACCTCGTCGCGCCGGCGGGCGTCAAAGTCGATGTCGATGTCGGGCTTCTCGGCCCGCTCCAGCGACATGAAGCGCTCGAAGAGCAGGCCGCGCTCGATCGCGTCCACGTCGGTGATGAAAAGGCAGTAGGCCACCGCCGAGTCGGCGGCCGAGCCCCGTCCGGCGCAGCGAATGCCCCGCTCCCGGGCGAAGCGGACCACGTCCCAGACCAGCAGGAAGTAGTCCTCGTAGCCCAGCCGGGTGATGATGGCCAGTTCGTGCTCGAGCCGGCGCCGGACCCGCTCGGTGATGCGCCCGTAGCGGCGGGCTGCCCCGTCGTAGACCAGGCGCGTGAGGTAGGCGGCGGGGTGCGACCCGTCGGGCGTCTGGAACTCGGGATAGAGCCGGGCGTGCAGGTCCAGCACCGGCCGGCACTGCTCAGCGATGGCGAGGGTGTTCTTCACCGCCTCCGGGAAATCCCGGAAGTGTTCGGCCATCACCTCCGGCGGCTTCAGGTAGCGCTGGTCGTTCAGCGGCCGCTCCGGGTGGGGCTGGTCGATCCGGGTGAGCGTGCGGACGCAGGTGAGCAGGTCGTGGACGAAAAACTCTTCGCGCGTGCGGTGGTGCACGTTGCCCGTGGCCACCAGCGGCAGGCCGAGGGCCTCGCCCAGGTCGCGTAAAGCGCGGTTCAGGGCCCGCTCGCCGGGCAGCCGCTCGTCGTGCAGCTCCAGGTAGAAGCGGCCGGGGAACCAGGCGGCGTAGCGCCGGGCCGCGGCCTCCGCCTCGGCCAGCCGCCCCCGGAGGATCAGAGACGGAATCTCGCCCCGCCGGCAGCCCGAGAGCGCGATCAGCCCGTCGGTGTCGTGGGTCAGGGCCGACAGGGGGCACGCCGGCTGGAGCCGGTCGTGGTTCGGGGCGAGGGCGAACATCGCCCCCGGCGCGGAGCGGGGCTCGTGTCCCAGGTGTGCGGCGGTGATCAGCCGGTTCAGGTTGGCGTAGCCCTTCGGCCCGGTGGCCAGCAGCGTGAGGTGGTGGCCGCCCTCCAGGGTGAGCTCGGCACCCTGGATCGGCTGGATACCGGCCTCCTGGGCCTTGCGCTGGAAGCGCACCGCCCCCGACACGTTGTTGTGGTCGGTGAGCGCCAGGGCCGGCATGCCCTGCAGGGCTGCCTCGGCGATCAGGTCGTCCAGCCGGGAGGCGCCGTCGAGGAACGAAAACGGCGAGTGCACGTGCAGGTGGACGAAGCTCATGGACGGTACACCCCCTTCGCGCACGGTTCCCCGATTGAAGCGCAGGTACCACCGGGGCAGCGGGGCTCGGCGCCACGGCCGCGTGAACAGCGGTAATGCTCCTCGGCGGACGGGCGTGCTCGCTGCGCAGTTCGCTCCGCTGCGCCGCACCGTCCGCCTGCGGAGTTTCGAACTGGTGGCCGGAACGCGCCTTCGCCCCCGCTGCCCCGGCTGCTGCCACGTACTGCCTGCGCCTCGTGCAACCGGGCCGAGTGGTTGCGCTCCCCGCGGCGCCGTACCCCCATTCCGGAAGGCACGTCAGTCGTACGCTTTATAGAGCAGCCAGCGCTGCTCACGGGGGATGAAGTTCAGCTCGAAGAGGCCGCCGCGCTCGGTGGCGACCCGGTAGGCGATCAGAGCGGGCTCCTGCTCCCACCAGCGGCCGGTCTCCATCCAGGTGTCCAGCACGGCCCGGACCCGCTCCCGCCCGCCGGCGAAGCGGAAGGCGGCGGGCAGCCCATCGGGGCCGGTCGCCACCTCCACCGGCTGGTTGATGATGCGCGACATGGCCCTCACGCCTCCCGCGACCAGCGGTAGGGATCGGCGTACTGGAGCATCTGTTCCCGCCAGGAAGGCGGGGTGCGCGGCCCCAGGCCGATCACCCGCGCCGGGAAGCGCTGGTGCAACAGCGCCAGGGCCCCCTCGATCCGCTCCTGCCGCTCCCGGCGCAGCCGGTCGTCCCACAGCTCCATCTGCCGCCAGTCCACGGGGCCGATCAGCCCCACCTCGGCGGTGACCGCCGTCACCTCCACCGGCTCCCCGAGGCCGTCCAGCACCTGGGCCAGCAGGCCGTGCAGCCCCTGCTCGATCGGGTAGGCGGTGTGCCGCAGCCGGGGCAGGGTCCGCTCGGCGTGCAGCACCCGCCCGTCGGCCAGCTCCAGGATCAGGCCCACCTGCTGGCAGCCCTCGCCCCGCCGGTCCAGCTGTGCGGCCAGCCGCGCGGCCGAGCGGCTCAGCTCCCGCTCCAACGGATCCCGGTCCCGCACGCCGCCGGCCAGTTCCGTGCGGCGCGCCAGCCGCCGGGGCGGGTAGGCCGGCTTCACCGGCTCCGGGTCGATCCCCCGGCTCCAGCGGGAGACCAGCCGCCCCTGGGGTCCCAGCTGCCGCACCCACTCGTCCTCGCTCACCCGCGCCGCCTCGCCGATGCGGGTGAGCCCCAACTGGTGCAGGCGGCGGCGCACGTCGGGCGGGCAGGGCAGGTAGCCGATGGGCAGGGGCGCCAGGAAGCGGGCCTCCTCGCCCGGCCGCACGATCGCGATCTGCGGCGCCAGGCCGCCCGCCGGCGAGCCATCCGCCCGCCGGGGCGAGACCAGCCGCACACCGACCAGCCGCAGCGGCGCCGTGCCCGGGCGCCGCCCCAGGAACTCCTCCCGCAGCGCCCGGGCCGCCGCCCGGGCCACCAGGCGGGAGGTACCGACGCCGGCGAAGGCGATAAAGCCGAAGGCAGAAGCGGCATCCGCAATGGCCGCCACCTCCTGCTCCAGCTGCCGGAGCGCCTCGCCGGACAGCTCCCCGGGGCCGCCGGGCTGCGGCAGGCCCAGCAGCACCTGATGGGGCTCCACCGGCTCGACGTAGGGCGTGTGGGCCAGGCAGCGGTCCCAGAAGGCGCGGGCGCGGGCCGCGACGTCCACGTCCGCCCAGTCGACCTGTGCCGCCCGCGGGACGTCCCGCAGCACCTGGCGGGCCGGGCTTCCCAGCTGCAGGCCCGCCGCAAAGGCCTCCCGGCAGCCATCGAAGGCCCTGCCCTCGCGCAGGACCACCACCGGCCGCCCCTCCTCCACGAGCCCGGCCGCGCGGGCAGCGGCGGCGTAGAGACCCCGGATCTCCACCCAGCAGACCCACTGCATGGCGCTCCCCCCGACCCTCGGATATCGCTGAAATTGCCATATGTCGAACATATAGTCGCCAAACACTCGTTCGTGGCGTACGTATATTCTATTTCCCCTTGCCGGCGAAGTCAAGGGGAGGTACCCGAGTACCAGGAAAAGCAGATTGACGCCCACCGGCGCCGGCGCTAAACTTCTACGGGGTTGCAGAGCATGCCAATTTCCCCCAGTTTCCGTTTCCCCCCTTGCCTCTATATTTCCGCGTCGCCGGGCGCCCCGGCGCACGGCGACCGGATCCTGGTACCGGTTCCTGATACCGGTTCCCACAACCAAGGAGGCCAGTCGATTGTGAGTACCGCTCAGTTGCTTTACGTCACCCTCATCCTCATCTACACCGTGCTATTCCTCTTCTTCACCCGCATCCTCTACCTCAGGTACTACGCCAACCACAACTACTACGAAAAGCGACCGACGGGACTCTCCCTGCAGTACCTCGCCCGCCTGGCCGCCAGCCAGGGCCGTGACCTGCCCCGCTTCACCATCTTCATCCCCGCACGCAACGAGGCCGCTGTCATCGCACGCACCATCGACCACATGGCCCGGCTCCACTACTCGCCCGACCACTATGAGATCCTGGTCGTCACCGACGAGAAAGAGGCGATGGCCGCGCAGAACACTCGCGCAGCCATCACCGATCACTTGACCCGGCTCCTGACCGAAGAGACCGAATGGGACGGCACCGAGCAGGAGGAGGAGACCCTGCTGGCCCTCCTCGCCCGCCTGGCCGTGGAGGAGGCGAACCCCGACGCCCTGCGCCCCCTCACACTGCCCGAGCAGACCGCCGCCCTCTACGAGACCGCCCGCACCCTCCTCCGGACGAAGGGCAAGACCGACGCCCAGGAGATCCGGGCGCTGCTCCAGCGGGTGGCTCCCCGCCTGCAGGGGCGCCAGCTCGACCAGCTCTGCCCGGCCACCATCGCCCTGGCCATCCCGCTCATCGAACTGCTGCTCCGGCTGGAGCGGAAGGATGACCCGGGCCTGGTTCACCACCTGCTCGCCCGGGCGGCCCAGGCGGACCGGCCGCTCACCCAGAACGTGCTGGCGAACCTCTCTACCGCTGCGGAGCGGCGCCTGGCCGTGCTCCTCCGCCGCGAGTCCGCCGCCGAGCTGCGCCGGCGCATCGCGGAGGCCTTCCAGGTCGCCCAGCCCACCACCCAGGAGATCGTGGAACGCAAGCGTCTGGAGTTTGCGGCTCACCGCGACATGCCCGCCCTCCGGCACGTGCAGGTGCCCTACGACTTCGACGGCCGCCTGGACGGCGAGTGCACCGGCCACGAGGTCCCGTCCACCAAGGGCCGGGCCCTCAACTGGGCCTTCCGCTTCGCCGATCCCAGGAGCGAACTCTGGGGGTTCTACGACGCCGAGTCCCGCCCCGACCCCGACGTGCTGCGCTACGTGGCCTGGCGCCGCCTCACGGCCGGCGAAAGCTTCCAGATCGCCCAGGGTCCGGTCTACCAGATCCGCAACTTCTGGCAGACCGGTGCGATCTCGAAGATCGCCGGCATCTTCCAGGCGATCTCCCACGAGTGGCAGATGCCCTGGCAGCTCCGAGAGATTCCCTTCATCGGCGGCACCAACATCTTCGCCACCCGCGACCTGATCCTGCGCATCGGCGGCTTCGATCCCACGGTGCTCACCGAGGACATGGAACTCGGCGCCCGGGCCTGGCTCAAGGGCGACGCCTGGCCCGAGTTCCTGCCCTACGCCTCCTCCGAGCAGACCCCGCCCACCTACCGGGGCTTCTTCCGCCAGCGGCTCCGCTGGGGCTCGGGCTACCTGCAGGTCTATGAGAAGATCAAGCACGACCTCTCCGCCCCGGCGGACAAGCGCCACTACCTCCTGCGCATCTACTGGTGGCGGGGGCCCTTCGCCTGGACCCTGTTCCAGCTGATCGCCTTCCTGCCCCTGATTGCCCTTCCGCTGGGGCTCGCCGGCCACCTCGACTACGAGGCGGTTCCCGAGTGGGTGAGCGGCATCGTCTCCACCTTCGCCCCGTGCTACCTCATCTTCACCATCGCCTGCTTTTTCCACTATCGCCGCTTCATGGACCCCGCTCCCCGGAAAGTGCAGACCACCGGCTTCGCGCAGATTTTCCTACTGCCCATCTCCGCCTTCTTCCTGCCGCTCCCGTACTCGGCCTCTCTGCTGCTGAGGCTCCTGCACAGGGAGCCCAAGTCCTGGGTGAAGACGCCGCGCACCCGCGAGTGATCCGCGTGCCTCGCCCGCGGAGGCCGCATCGCCTGCCCCCCTTGCACGGTCTAAACTGGTACTTCCAACCAGTGAGGCCCGGCGCCTGCCGGGCCGGAGGGTGCAAAGTGGGGGACATCTGCCATGACCGCGTTTGACAGCCGAACCTTTCGGGATGCCCTGGGCCAGTTCCTGACGGGGGTGACCATAGTCACCGCAGCGGCGCCAGACGGCACGCCGGTGGGCCTCACGGTGAACTCCTTCACCTCGGTCTCGCTGGACCCGCCCCTGGTGCTCTTCTGCATCGACAAGCGGTCCGGGTCTTACGCCGCCCTCGTGGGGGCACCCGGTTACGCCGTCCACATCCTGGGCAGCGACCAGGCCGAACTCTCGCAGCGGTTCGCCACGCGGGGGGCGGACCGGTTCGCCGGCCTCACCTACACCCGGGGCCTCTACGGCGCGCCGATTCTGCCCGGCGCCGTGGCGCTGCTCGAGTGCCGCACCGTCCAGCGGGTCGACGCCGGCGACCACACAATCCTCATCGGACAGGTGGAGCGGCTCGACCCCGGCGACCGCACCCGGAGGCCGCTGGGCTACCTTCGGGGGCGCTACACCACCGTCGCAGAATGACCCATCGGGTGTGCCTGCCGCCGCAGGCACACCCGATGCGTTTCTAGGCAGTGCCCTCGCCCGCATCCAGCCGCGCCACCAGGTCGGCGAGATCCGGCGGCAGGGGAGACGTAAAGTGCAGGAACTCCCCGCTCACGGGATGGGTGAGCGCAAGGCTCGCCGCGTGCAGGGCCTGCCGGCCGATGAGCCGCCGGCTGCCCCCGTAGAGTTCGTCCCCTAGCAGGGGGTGACCCAGGTAGGCCATGTGGACCCGGATCTGGTGCGTCCGCCCCGTCTCCAGCCTGAGCTCCAGCATGGTGGCCCCCCGCCAGCGGCGCAGCACCCGCCAGTGGGTAACCGCCGGCTGGCCCGCCGCGGTCCACTCCTCCCGGAGCACCCGGCCCGCCGCCTCCGCCTCGGCGAGGAGCCGCTCCTGCTCGGGGGTGCGGGGGCCCTCGGCCACCTCCCGCGCCACCGGATGGCCCCAGACCCGCCGGAGCGGCCGGTCCACCGTGCCGGAGTCGGCCGCCACCACCCCTTCCACCAGGGCAACGTAGCAGCGGTCCAGCTTGTGCCGCTCCAGCTCCCGGGCGAGCAGGCTGGCCACGGCCGGCTCCTTGGCGAAGAGCACCAGGCCGGACGTCTCCCGGTCGATGCGCTGCACCGGCCGCGCCACGGGATCGGCGCCCGACCGGAGCAGGTGGTAGGCCACCCCGTTGGCCAGAGTCCCGGACACGTAGTCCCGCACCGGGTGGACCACCATTCCCGCCGGCTTGTCCACCACCAGCAGGTAGGGGTCCTCGTAGACCACCTGGATCGGCACCGGCTCGGGCGTCACCCGCCCCTCCTGGGCGACCCGGATTTCGACCACCTCACCGCCGGAGAGCACGTGGCTCGTCCGGACAGGCTGGCCATCCACCAGGAGCCCGCCGCTCACCTTCGCCCGGCGCACCAGGGAGTGCGAGAGCTTCAGCCGGTCGAACAGATACTGGCTCAGCCGCATGCCCCGGGCCTCGGGCTCTACCTGAAACCGCATGCGCTCACCTCGAGTGGGCGTACGCGCAGGCCCGCGCGTCGCCTGAGTTATTCCCACGGCGGCGCCCCCGCGCAAGCGACCCGGAAGACGCCGCCCTTACCAGAAACATCCGGGTACCGGACCGGCGTGGCCCTCACCGCACGGGGGGATACATACAATACCCCCGTGGAAAGGAGTCCGCGCCATGCGCCGCTTCCTCGCAGGGGCAGCCCTGGGATTCGTTCTCTCCCTCTCCCTCGCCGGGCTCGCCTGGCGGCTGCTGAATCCGCCGCCCGCCGCACCCGCCCCGCCCGCCGACACCGGGCTGGTCCGGCTCGACGTGGGGGCCGAACCACCGGAACCGGCCCAAGCCGCAGCCGAACCCGTCTACGTGCTGGTGATGGGCGTCGACGAGCGGCCCGGCGACCGCGGCCGGTCCGACACGATGCTGCTGGTGCGTGCGGGCGCCGGCCCGCTGCGGGTGCTCTCGCTCCCCCGCGACACCCGGGTGGTGCTGGAGGGCGTGGGCGAGGCGAAGCTGAACGCCGCTTACGCCTGGGGCGGACCCGAACTGGCCATGCAGGCCGTCTCCCGCCTCCTGGGGCTGCCCGTGCGCTACTACGTGAAGGTCAACCTCAGCGGGTTCCGCGCCCTGGTGGACCTGATGGGCGGGGTGCCTCTGGAGGTGGAGGCGCCCATGTACTACGTGGACCCGTACGACAACCTGGTGATCGACCTGAAGCCGGGCCATCAGGTGCTCGATGGCGACCGCGCCGAGCAGTACGTGCGCTTCCGCAACGACGCGATGGGCGACGACCTGAGCCGCATCCGACGGCAGCAGCGGTTCCTGCGCGCCGCCGCGCGCCAGGCGCTGCAGCCCTCAAACCTGCCCCGCCTGCCGGCGCTGCTCGCCACGGCGGCCCGCCACGTGGAGACCAACCTGCCCCTGAGCGAGCAGGTGCGCCTCACTGCTGCGGCCATCCAGGCGTCCCACCGGGGCGACCTCATCACCGAGACGCTGCCGGGGCGGGCCGAGTACGTGAACGGCATCTCCTACTTCCTGCACGACCCCGCCGGGGTGCAGCGGCTCCTGGCCGTCTGGCAGTAGCCGCCCGCGCCGGCAACTTCACCTCCCCCCTGACCGTCCAATGAGGGGAAAGCCCTCAGGTCAGGGGGGAAGATCATGGCGAACACCCAACGCCGTCTCGCCGCGCTGCTGCTTCTCGCCGCGCTCCTGGCCGCCTGTGCCGCGGGCGTGCCCTCGGACCCGTCCCCGCCCCCTTCCGCCGTCGGTGCGGGAGCCAGCGGCAACGGGCCGGACACGACGGAACAGGAGACCGCCGGCGACGCTGCCGCCGAGCCGGGTGCCAGCGCCGAAGCCGAGCAGGGGCCCGCCGCTCCGCCCGCCGGCGGACCATCAGGGGATCTGCCGTCCGCCGACCTGCCGGCGCAGGCTGACGGACCGACGCCCGCCGACACGCCGCCGGCCCCCCTGCCTGACCTCCCCGAGGGCGAGCCCAGCCGCCTCGTCGTCCACGGCGACCGGTCCTGTGCGATGGTCGCCCTCACCTACGACGCCGGTTCGGGTGCGGACGGTGCCGAAGCCATCCTGGACGTGCTCCGGAAGCACGGGGTCACCGCCACCTTCTTCCTCACCGGCCGCTGGGCCGAGCAGTTCCCCGATCTGGCCCGGCGCATCGCCGACGAGGGGCACGAGGTGGGCAACCACACCTACAGCCACCCCGACCTCACCACCCTGCCGGACGAGGAGGTGCTGCAGCAGATCGCCGACGGCGAGGAGGCCATCCGCCTCGCCACGGGGCTCGATCCAAGGCCGCTCTTCCGGGAGCCCTACGGCGCCTTCAGCGACCACGAGCGGCGGTTGGTGCGCCAGGCGGGGTACTCCTACTCGATCTACTGGGAAGTCGATACCCTCGACTGGACCTTCCCCGGGGTGGAAGCCACCACCGAGCGCATCCTGCGGGCTCAGGCCGGCTCCATCGTGCTGATGCACCTGAACGTGGCCGACTCGGCCGCAGCCAGCGATGCCGCGATCGGTGAGCTCCGGGCCCGCGGGTACGAGATCGTCCCGGTGAGCCGGCTGCTCCAGTGCACCACAGAAGCCGAAGCGGCGCAGCCGGAGACAGGGGGAAACTAGCGGCGGCCGCAGGCCCCGGCGATCCCGGTAGACAACCGCGGGCGCGGGCGCTACACTGGTGTTGCGGAGTTCTGTCATCTGAAGGAGATGTGCCTGTGGTGGGCAACCTGGGCTTCAGCGAGGTCCTGGTCATCCTGATCGTCGCGCTGGTGGTCTTCGGACCCGAGAAGCTGCCGCAGCTCGGGCGCAGCCTGGGCCAGGCCATGCGCGAGTTCCGGAGGGCGACCCAGTCGCTCACCGAAGAGGTAACTCGGGCCGCAGCGGAAGAAGTGCGAGAGGGCATCGACAAGGGGAAGAAGGAGAGCAACGACGGCTAAGCCGAGCAGGCCCACCCAACTGAGGGTGGGCCTCTGTGTGCGTCTGTCACTGCAGGATCATGTCCACGCGGAAGGCCCCGGCCCGGCGCAGTTCCCCGGCCATCTCCGTGGCCCGATCCGGGTCGTCGGAGCGGATCACCACCAGCGTGCGGCCCCGCTCCACCTGATCGACCCAGCGCCGGGTCACGGGGTCTTCGCCTTCCAGGCCGTCGAGTCCGGTCTCCGCGAAAGCGGCCAGAAGCCACGAATCGTCCGGCCCCGCCCGTGCGCGGCCCATCCGGAGTTCGGCCTCACCCAGCACCTCGAGCTCGTCCACGCCCAGCGCAAAGGCGTCCCGCAGGTGGGCCGCCGCCATGTCGGCGTCGCCGCTGTGCCGGAAGACGCCCACAACCGTGTGCTCCATGCCATCCCTCCTCGCCCCTAGTCTGGCGGCGGGGAGGCGTGTTCATGCCGTCAGCGGCTCTCGTGCCGGCCGGCGACGGGCGGCGCCTGCACGGGGCCCGGGGCCTGCATCCGGCCGGATTGGGCGTCGCGGTGCTGGCGCTGGCTGGGGAAGATGGGGACGAGGAGGAGCACACCCGTCACCGCCTCCCCGGCCGCCCAGAGCAACGGCAGCGCAAGGCCGCGCGCGGCCGCCACGATCACCCCGATCACGCCGGCGGGCAGGAGGAACCAGCCCGCGCGAAGCCTGGGCAGCGGGTCCGCCGCCACGCCGCCCAGCAGCCAGCCCAGCCCGCCCACGGCAGAGAAGCAGGCGCCGAGCACGGCGAAGGCGAGCCAGTGGGTGGTGATGCACGGCAGCAGCGCCAGCCCCAGCGAACCGACCGCCAGCGCCGCGGCCGCAAGGGCATACAGCAACCGTCGCATGTTCCGTCCCTCCTCCCCGGCCTGTGCCGGGGTCAGAGCACCTTCCGGCTGATTTCCCTTATTCCCCATGATACAATGGGTATCGCGTTTTGAAAAATGGACGTGCGGTCAAGCGCTGCAGAAGGAGGACAGCCATGGCGCAGATTGACGTCTCTTACATCGCCGCCCAGACAGTCGCCCTGTGCCGCATCCCCAGCCCCACCGGCTTCACCGACGCCGCCATTGCCCACGTCGCCGGCGAGTTGGAGAAGATGGGCGTGACCTACCGGCGCACGCCCAAGGGTGCGCTGCTGGCCACCCTGCCCGGCGCCGACGAATCGACGCACCGGGCCGTGGCCGTCCACGTGGACACCCTCGGGGCAATGGTGAAGGAGATCAAGCCCAACGGCCGGCTGAAGCTCACCCGCATCGGCGGCTTCTCCGGCAACTCCATCGAGGGCGAGTACTGCCTGGTGCACACCGCCTCCGGGAGCGCCGTCTCCGGCACCATCCTGGTCACCAAGGCCTCGACCCACGTGCACGGCGAGGAGCACCACAAGCAGGAGCGCACCGAGGCCAACCTCGAGGTCAGGCTCGACGCGCGCGTCTCCTCCCGGGACGACGTGCTGGCCCTGGGCATCCAGGTGGGCGATTTCATCTCCTTCGACCCCCGCACCGTCCAGACGGAGACCGGCTTCATCAAGAGCCGGCACCTGGACGACAAGGCCTGCGTCGCCATCCTCCTCGGCGTGGTGAAGGCCATGCAGGAGCAGGGCCTGCGGCCCGCCCACACCACCCACCTCTTCTTCTCCAACTACGAAGAGGTGGGCCACGGCGCGGCCGGCGCCTTCCCCCCGGAGGCGACCGAGGTGATCGCGCTGGACATGGCCGCGGTGGGCGAGGGCCAGACCTCCGACGAGTATTCGGTGACCATCTGCGTGAAGGACTCGTCCGGCCCGTACGACTACGAGCTCTCCCGCCGGCTGCAGCGGATCGCCGCCGCGGAAGGGCTGAACTACCGGGTGGACATCTACCCCCACTATGGCTCCGACGCCAGTGCCGCCCTGCGCGCCGGCGGGCAGTTCAAGGCGGCCCTGGTGGGCCCCGGCATCGACGCCTCCCACTCCTACGAGCGGGTCCACGTGGACGCACTGGACCAGACGGCGAGGCTGCTCCTCGCCTACCTCACCCGATGAGCGCCCGGCCTGAAGCGGCCTTCTGGCCGCGGGCGCTGGGCGCCCCGCTGGTGCTGCTTACTGACTTCGACTTCACCATCACCCAGGTGGACGTGGGCGACCTGATCTGCGAGACGCTCGCCCCGTATCCGCCCGCGGTCCTGCTGCGCTTCGCCCGGGGCGAGGTCGGTACCCGCACGCTCTGGCTGGAATCGTTTGCGAAGGTGGACCGGGAGGAGGCCGGCGCGCTGGCCGACCGGGTGGCCATCGACCCCGGCTTCCCCGCGTTCGTCGCCTGGGCCGAGGCCGAGGGGATCCCGCTGGCGGTGGTGAGCGACGGCTTCACCCTCTACATCGACCGCATCCTGCAGCGGGAGGGGCTCGGGCACCTGCCCGTCTTCGCCAACCGGTACGTGGACCGCGGCGCCCTCGAGTGGCCATTCGCCAACCCGGCCTGCGACCACTGCGGCTGCTGCAAGGCCGCCGTGGCCAGGAGGCTGAAGGAATCGGGTGCGCACGTGGTCTACCTGGGCGACGGGATGAGCGACTTCTACGCCGCCGGCTTCGCCGACTGGGTCTTCGCCAAGCACGGTCTGGCGCGCTACATGGCCGAGGCCGGCGCGCCCTTCTTCCCCTTCAGCGGCTTCACCCAGGCCCTGGAGGTGCTGCGGGCGAACCTCGACCGCTTCCGGGACGGCACCATGGAGCGGCGCAACACGCTGCGCCCGCACCCCCGCTGCCGGTTTTGAGCGCCGGCCGGCCTCCGCTGCCGCCCACGGGAGTGTCCTCTCACCCTGCGCCGCTCTCCGGGGGTGCGGCGTCCTCCGCCGGTGCAAGCCGTCCCAGCAGCACCAGGTCGGGTCCGATCATCAGGACCTGCACCCCCAACTGGTACATCACGCCGTCGATCTCCATCAGCCGGCCCTGGTACCGGCCGTAGAGAATGAGCGGCGACACGTTCTCCAGCTGGCGGCCGATCTGTTCGGCCGCCAGTTCTTTTTGAATGCGCCGCGCCGCCTCGAGCCCCACCCGCTCGTCGGGCCCGTAGATCTCCGCCCGCACCCGGGCGATCTGGCAGACCACCGGCCGCCGGCGCTCCGCCGCCTGGAGCTTGGCCACCTCGGCCTCGAGCTCCTCCACCCGCGCCAGGGCCGCGTCCCGCTCCAGCCGCAGCCGCTGCACCGTCGGCCCGGCCATCACCGGCAGGAGCCAGATGGCGATGGCGAAGCCCATGGCGAACGCCGCCAGCAGCGGCAGCCCCCGCTCCCACCGGGTCATGGCCGACGCCCCGCCACGGTCTGAATCAGGAAGTAGGCCACGTTGGCCCCCGCCATGGCCACCGCCATCAAGACCACCTGACGGAACAGGGCGCGCACCTGGCCGTAGAGGAGCCCCTGCTCCAGGGTGCGCAGCGGTTCGAAGGAGCCGCTCAGGGCCACGAGGATGCCCCAGAGGCGCAGGTCTTCGGAAAGGTAGCGGAGGCGGTCCAGCGGGTGCCCGCCGGCCAGCAGCGACGCGGCGGCCCCGGAGAGCGAGCCGCCCAGCGTCACCCCCAGGGCGATGAGGAAGTTGGAGAGCAGCTTCGCGGCGAAGGCATCGTCCATCGGCGATCCCCCCTGGGGGGAGGGTACGCCTGGGGGGACCTGTCCAGAACCGGTTGCCTCAGGATTCGCCCAGGTCGGCCGCCGCCGGCAGTCCGCCCAGGCTGACCGCGTGCCGCACCGCGTTCAGCACCGCCCGCTCCACCGCCAGCGCTGCGGCGGTGCCGGCCACGGTCACGTCCACCTCCGGCCCGCCGGTGGCCAGGCAGAACAGCGTGTCACCGTCGTACATCGTGTGGATGGGCGAGATGGTGCGGGCCAGGCCGTCGTGGGCCATGCGGGCCACCTTGTTGGCGCCCTCCTTGGACAGGCTGCCGCCCACGGCCACCACCCCGATGGTGGTGTTCTCGCCAAACGCCCGCCTCGCCGCGCCCTCCAGCAGCAGCTCCGCCGTGTCCAGCATGCGGGAGCCGTCCTCGCTCCGGGGGCCGGCGACGATCCGGCCCGTGGCAGGGTCCCGCACGTCGCCGAAGGCGTTGACGGCCACAATGGCCCCGATGCGAACCTCTCCCACCTGCACGCACGCAGTCGCAATGCCGCTTTTCACCGCCCGCTCCATCCCCAGGGCCTTGCCCACGGAGCAACCGGTGCCGGCGCCCACGCACCCCTGCGCCACCGGGCCGTCGCCGGCCGCCTCGCAGGCGGCGTAGCCCATCGCCTCGTCGGGCCGCACCCGGGCGGAACCGACCCCCAGGTCGTAGAGCACGGCGGCCGGAACGATGGGTACGGTCGCATAGCCCGTGGGCAGCCCCATGCCCCGCTCCTCTAGCCAGCGCATCGCGCCGTGGGCGGCCGCCAGCCCGAAGGCGCTGCCACCGCAGAGCAGCACGGCGTGGGCCTGCTGCACCAGGTTACACGGGCGGCAGAGGTCGGTCTCCCGGGTGCCCGGCGCCGAGCCCTCCACGGCGACGCCGACCACCGCCCCCGCCGGGGCCAGGACCGCCGTCACCCCGGTGAGCGCCGCCAGGTCGTGGGCGTGCCCGACCCGGATGCCGGGCACGTCCGTGATGCCGCTCAGCCACTTCACGCTCGTCACAATCCACACTTCCCTTCTCTCATCTGCGAAAAGGCCGCCCCCCAGTGTGGAGAGCGGCCTGACTGCACTATTCCCTTCGCACGGAGGCCCGATACGGTACCCGAATGTAGCCCGCCCGGTGCAGCGCCAACCCCACCGTCACCACAGCAAACGTGGCCACGACCAGCTCCAGCGGGGCGTGGGTGGCGGCGACGGTGGCGACCACCTCCACCGGCCAGTACCCGCGCAGGAGGATCATGCCCAGCACGAAGCCGGTGTTGGTGAGCGTGCCCACCACGGCGGCGGCCACCAGCGCCAGCGTCACGTTCCGGCGCCGCAGCGCGTAGAAGGCGTACGCGGCCAGGACGCCGATGAAGAGCCGGGGCAGGACCGCCACCAGCGGGTCGGCGAAAGCCGGGTTGGTCGCCCGCAACCACGACGTGAGGCCGAAGATGAGCCCGACGAAGAGCCCCACCGCGGGCCCTTCGGCGACGCCGGCCAGGATGGCGGGGATCTGCATGATGGTGATCGCCTGGCCGGTGGGGAACGGAATGAACCCAATGTTGGGCACGAGGCCCAGCACGGCGGAGACGGCGCCGAGAACACCGGCCACCGTCACCTGACGGACCGACAGACTCATGGTGCATCCCTCTCCTTACAAGATGGTGACGCCCATTATTGGGTTGTATTCATTAGTATAAGGCGTTTCGCGCCGAATGTCATCCGTCCGTGCGGGTAGAGCGAGGGCGGTACGGTGCGGCACTCCCACGGCCGCTGGCGAAGGCGGGCCTGCTGCGACGGCCGCGGACAGCGCCGGAGCAGCGGTGGTACGCACTGCAGAGCCCGAGTGCGGGCGGGACTCCGCCGACGGGGCAGGCGCGCCGGGACCAGGGCAAACGTTTGCCCTGGTCCGCGTCTTCCGGCCTTGACCGCGTGCGTTGCCAACGGCCTCCGGGGGATCACGCCATGTAGAGCCGTTCCCAGTATTCCTTCAGCATCCGGTCCACGGAGAAGCGCTCCCACGTGGACTCGATGGAGGCTCTCATCATCGCCAGCCACTTCGGCCGGTTGTGATAGTAGGTCGGCACGATCTCCTCCAGCAGCACCCGGGCGAGGGCGGCCGCGTCCCGCTCGTCCTGCTCGGCCACCGAGGCGGGCACCACGTCGTCGCCGATCACCCAGCCGTTCACGCCGTGCTGCGCCGCCTCGGGCCACCAGCCGTCGAGGATCGAGGCGTTGAGCACGCCGTTCATGGCCGCCTTCATGCCCGACGTGCCGCAGGCCTCCTGCGGCCGGCGCGGGTTGTTCAGCCACACGTCGCAGCCGCGCGTGAGGGCGGCGCCGACCTCCATGTCGTAGTTCTCGATGAAGGCCACCGAACGGGGGTACCGCCTGGCCATGGCGACGAGGTGCTGCACGATGCGCTTGCCCGTGTCGTCCAGCGGGTGGGCCTTGCCGGAGAAGACGATCTGGATCTTGCCCTCCTCCAGGAGGCTGCGCACCTGCTCTTCGCAGCGGAAGATCAGGTCTGACCGCTTGTACGGCGCCGCCCGGCGGCTGAAGCCGATCAGCAGCTTCTCGGGGTCGAACCGCACGCCGGTCTTCCGGGCGATGAAGTCGATCGTCTCCCGCTTGACCGCCATGTGCGCCGCCCACAGGTCGTCCGGAGAGGCGAAGGGCCCCCGCATGCGCGGGTCGACCCACGTGGGCCGGTGGATGCCGTTGGTGATCGCCCGGATCTCGCAGCGCCCCTCCACGCCCTGCCACATGCGGTTGGCCGTCTCGCCGTGCAATTGCGAGACGCCGTTGGCGCACTTGGCCAGCCGGAGCCCCGCCACCGTCATGTTGAACGGCGAACCGCCGATCTGGACCAGCTGGTCGACCGTGAGGCCCAGGTTGGCGCCCATGTAGAGCAGTCGCTCGATCGGGTGCGACTCGTTCCCTTCGGGGACGGGGGTGTGGGTGGTGAAGACGACTTGCCGGCGGGTGGCCTCCCAGGCCTCGTGGAAGGAGGCACCGGCGGCCATCTTCTGCCGGATCAGCTCCAGCCCGGCGAGGGCGGCGTGTCCCTCGTTGAAGTGGTAGATGTCCACCGGAATCCCCAGCGCCTGGAGCGCCCGCACGCCGCCGATGCCGAGGATCATCTCCTGCGCCACGCGCTCCTCGCCGAACCAGCCGTAGAGCTGGCCGGTGATCCAGGCGTCGGGGTTGCCCGGGATGTCGGTGTCCAGCAGGTAGAGCGGGGCGTTGCCGAAGTGGTCGCAGAGCCAGACTTTGGCCCGCACGTCATTGTCACGAATCCGCACGGTCACGGTGACGCCGGTGTCCTTCAGCCACGGGTACTCGTAGTTGTGGAACGCATCGTAGGGCTTGCCGTCGGGGCCGATGTGCTGGTCAGTATAGCCCTGCTTCCACCGGAGGCCGACGCCCACCATCGGCAGGCCGTTGTCCCTTGCCCCCTTCAGCGTGTCGCCGGCGAGGATGCCGAGGCCGCCGGCATACTGCTTGAAGGCGTTGTCCAGACCGTACTCCATGCAGAAGTAGGCCACCCGGGGCAACTGGTTCGCCATAGTATCACCCCTGTTCGTAATGCGACTCGTAGTGCAAACGATTGCACAAACCGGCACTACATTTATTAGGGGCCGCGAACCCGGTTTCCTGCCCGGACCGGGTACTTCCCCGCGCAACACGCCGCAGTACAGGTTCGCCATGCTCACTCCAACTCAGTCAGCAGGCAGAACCCCCACCGGCAGACGGCTTCCACCCGTCCCCAACGGGCGCCATGGCCAGAGCCGCGCGACCCGGGTCTCTTCCCGCGGCCGCACCGGCCAGTTCAGGTGGCACCGCCCCCACCGGCAGTGCCACCTGATCCCCGGCCCCGACTCCGACCGTCCCCTCCACTGCACGCCTGAGCAGCAGCCACCGGCCACGCCCCTGACCAGGTGCAGGGCACCGGACCGCTCCTGCTTGCGAATCAGGCGCTCCCCTGCCGCGCCATAGTCCTCCAGCGAGTGAGCTCGCTGTTACTCCGTCAGGTGCGGCGGTGCTGGATGCCGGGAGCGCCACCCGGCCTTCACGCTGGAAGTCGGCGATTTCAACGCCATCCCCTTCGCCGGGGGCAGCTTCGAGGTGGTCGTGTCCAGCTTCGCCTTCCACGAGGTCCCGCCTCCCCGCCGACCGGCGGCCTGTGTGGAACTGGCCCGGGTGCTGAGACCCGGCGGCACGCTGTGTCTGCTGGACGTGATGTTCGCCTCGCCGGCCTCCCGGGGGGAAGCCCGTACGGCCATGGGCCCGTACTGGGACGACGACGAGGAGTACTGCCTGGTGGGCGACCTGGACACCCTGCTCCACGGGGCCGGGCTGGGCGCCACCAGTTGGTGGCAGACGGCGCCCTTCCACTGGCTGGTGGTGGCCCGCAAGCCGGGCGGAGAGTAGCAGGCGGCCGGCCCGGCGGTATGGCCACGACGAAGAGTGTCGCCACGATGAGTGCCCAAGCACTCATGGGACTGGCCGCCAGGTTGCCGCAACGACATTCGCGCAGAGCACACCTCAGAGTCTGTCGAACTCTGTAGGTGTGCTCCGTGTTTGATTCGTCAACGTCCAGGCTGTTCTGCACGCCGGCGAGCCCTGCGCCAGGCCCAGAGCATCGCCGTACCCGCCGCCCCCAGCGCCAGACACAGGCCCAGGATGAGGAGGACCACGGCGGAGCTCCCTTCGCCGGTCACCGTCGCCGTTCCGCCGGTCTCCGTCTCACTGGTCGCTGCCCCGCCATCCGTCGCCTCCCCTTCGGACGCCGTTTGGGGTACGGGACCGCTCACCCGCTCCATTGCCTGAGCCAGCAGCTCCTCCACCTGCCCGTCCGTCAGCGCGCTTCTCGCGTTGCTCGCCACCCACTCCTCGGCATCCGCGGCCGTGCGGAAGAGCGGGGGCATCGCGGCGGCGAGGAAGTCAGCGATCGCCGCCTGCGTCTCGGGCTGCCACGGGTACTGCGCCAGTTCGGGGGCCATCCAGGGTCGCCACTGGCGCCGGTATCCCGGCAGTTCCGCCTCCCGGGCGTAGCGGGCCAGTTCCGTCAGGGCGGTGGCCAGCCGCTGCTCGTCGCGCACTTCATGAACCGGCCCCGTCGCATCGTACCGTTCTTCCACGCTCGCGAGGCAGAGCAGGTCCAGATAGGCCTCCCAGACTTCCCGGTCCTCGGGCTGTTCCGCCAGGTACGACTGGGCTGCGGCAAGCACGTCCGGCAGCAGCGCCTCGCCGGCCTCGTCGGACATCACACCGTCCCGCAGCGGGAACTGCTCACCGTCCCTGCCCCCCGCATACAGGGCAGCAGTCCCGCTGAGCACGCGGAGCAACGTCTCGCGATCGGCAGGCCCCTCATCCAGCAGGGCCCGGATGTCGCGGTCCAGGTCCAGCCAGTACGGGTTCTCCATCACCAGGTGCAGGTCGAAGTCCGGCTCCACGTCCTCCCAGACCCACTTCAGCGCCCCGTCCTCCAGGGTCCAGCCCGGGGTGGTGCTGCGCCAAGGATTGTCACCCGTGCGCACATCTGCCTCTCGGATCGGCCTGTCCATGGTGATCGCAGCCTCGGCCCGGCCGATCGTGCCCGCCCAGTACGCACCGGTGCGCAGCACGTACGACACCCAGAGGGGCGAGTCCGGCCTCTTGCCGTAAGGTGCGACCGGCATCGTGTAGCTGATCACCATCTCCAGCGGCTGACCTGCCCGGAAGCTCACCGGGTAGACCGCCCAGTCCGCCGGGTCGGCGTCAGGGTTTTCCTTGCCATACGCAGACGGCCGGATCTCCACGGGCACCTCCCGGCCGTCGACCTCCACTCGCAGGTCCTCAATCCTTGCGCCGTAGATGGACTGTTCAGGGTCGATGACGAACAGGGGGAAGCCCACCGTCATCTCCTCGTCGGCCTCGGGCTCGAAGCGGAACCAGATGCGGAACTCGCCCACCGCGTCCCAGAAGAACCACGCCGGGTCGCTCTGCTGACGGCTCAGGTGGATCTCGATGCGCTCCTCGGCCAACCGGACAGTGGTCGACTCCATGGGCTCCACCCCCGGCCCCACCGTCGCCATCGGGGCGCTGTCGCCCAGAGCGTGCGGGGCCAGGGCGAGCAGCAGGAGCAGCACGATCGCCAGGCGGCGCACGGCCAACATCCCCCTTTTCCCCATCTTCTCGTTGCTGCCAGATGGACGGTTCAACGTTCTCTGCGGTTTCCCGCGAGCAGACAACCGGTCTGCCGCCCGCTTGCCCAACGGCGGGAACAGCGCCGCAGCGCCTGCACCCATCACCGATGCGGGTCCGGCGTCTCAGGCACCCTTGCACCAGGGATAACGGGTCAACGGCCATCAACGTTACGGGCTTGGGTTCATGCATTCCCCGATTGTTTTCTGCCTGTCAGTGTAAATGCGTTTCCGGCAGTCTCCGCCTCTTCGCCGTGACCGTCCGGGCGTGCCCAGCAGTCGCCAAGTCGAGTCCCCACCACGAGTCGCCGCCCCGCAGCGGCGCAGCGCCCTACCGCCGAAAGCCGTCAAGCCCAGGTCAGGTGTTGATCGTTGAAGCCTATCGGGACTCGGGCAGGACGATCCACCTGTCCTCCCGCATTGCGCCTGTTCGACTTCGCTGGTGCTGGCCAGCAGTGTTGACCTTTCGGGTGAGCCGGTTGCCCTCCCCCGGCCAGTCGCCGCGCTCCGCCGCATCACCGGGCCGCATCCATCGCCCAGCACCAGCAACGGCGAACAGGCCCCGTGGGGCGGCGAGTGCCGGACCGAACCATCCCTCGTCACCGCCTGTTCGACTTGGCTGGTGCTGTCCAGCAGTGTTGGCTTTTCGGGTGAGCCGGTTGCCCTCCCCCGGCCAGTCGCCGCGCTCCGCCGCGTCAC